>NZ_JAGQBL010000028.1:0-5010 GCF_024345615.1 Cyanobium sp. Maggiore-St4-Cus | reverse complement strand
TACACCCGCTACATAGGTGATCTTTCCGGCGGCCAGATCCTCAAGAACATCGCCCAGAAGGCGATGAGCCTGGGCGAGCACGATGGCCTGCGTTTCTACGAATTCGCGGCTATTCCCGATGAGAAGGGCTTCAAGGCCAACTACCGCACCACCCTCGACGCCCTGCCGATCGACCAAGCCATGGCCGATCGCATTGTGGAGGAGGCCAACCACGCCTTCCACCTGAACATGACCATGTTCCAGGAACTGGAAGGCAATCTGATCGCCGCCATTGGCAAGGTGCTGTTTGGCTTCCTTACCCGGCGTCAGCGTTCGGGCAGCACGGAAGTGGTGGCGGCCTGAGGCTTAGCGGCGCTTGGATCGGACCCATCAGTCCTCGATTAGATCAACGCTCACCAGCCGGGTGAGACCTCCAGGGGTGGCTGGGTCGATGGTGCCTGGCTTGAAGTTGGCCTGAAACCACCACTGGCGACCATCTTTGCTGCGCCGCTCGACACGGAAGTTGTCCAGTCCCTGCTCCCGCAGTGCCAGTTGCAAAGCATCTCCGCTGCAGCCGGCGCAAGTCACGGAAACTGGCGCTAGTCCAGGCACTTCGACGCAATAGACGGGCATGGGCTTAAGGAGATAGCTCAGGCTGCCACAAGAACCGAGTAGGGCTCAGGGAGCGTCATCCGTAGCGGTGACAACGCAACCCCCCATCCGGCAGGCCTAAGGTTGCAAAACTTCACGATTGGGCTTTGCGGGATGACTTCTGCCCCAGATCTGGCTTCCCTCTATCAGTTGCTGTCTCTCCAAGAGCGCCCGATCCTGCCCTCGGGCGAGCGTCGCGCAATCCTGGGTTGTGGCTACGTGGGTGAAGCGGTTGCCAAATCCTGGAAGCAGGAAGGGCATGCACTTTGGGGCACCACAACCCGGCGTGAACGCTTGCCAGAGCTGGCCGACCTAGTAGAGAATCCGTTGGTTTTTGATTCCACGGATCCCTCCAGCAGCCTGGACTTCGCAGCAGATCTCGACGGCATCTTGGTGTCCTTCGCTCCGTCGAAGAGTTCCAGTGTTGAGCTGAGCCAATACGAGCAGACCTTTCTTGGCGGTCTGCAACGGCTGATCGAAACGCTTAACCGTCGGCCTGTCAGCTCGCCACTGCAGCTTGTTCACCTAAGCAGCTGTGGCGTGTATGGCAACCGGCAGGGAGCGCTCACAAGTGAGAGCGATCCAACTGATTCAAATCATCCAGTGAATTCCGTGCTCGTGAGGGCAGAGCAGATGATCGCGTCGGTCCGCTCCGAATCGATCAAGGTCTGCGTGTTGCGCCTCGGTGGCATATATGGGCCTGGACGTGATATTCCGGCCATGTTGCTCAGTGCAGCTGGCGGATTAGTGCAGCGTAATGGCTTGAATGTGCCGTGCTGGATTCACCGCGACGACATCGTTCGCGGTATCAACTTCGCCTTTGACCAAGGCCTGAATGACACGTACAACCTGGTCAATGATACCCAGTACAACGGCCAGGAGCTCACAAATCGGTTGTGTGAGCGCGCTGGGCTGCCACTGGCCAAGTGGTTGACCAGAGACACCAGCGATCGAATCCTTAATGCGCGGGTGAGTAATGAGAAGCTTAAGCAGCTTGGCTTCAGCCTCTCTCATCCATGCATGGTGGGCTGATAGCGGCGCTCTATCCAGGCCAAGAGATTGTGATTGGCATCAAACTCCATTGTCAGATGCACAAAGTTTTGACGATCTAGTATGCAGCCGAAGTGGAGGTCAAATGAATGCTTTGGCAAAATCTCCGGCAGGCTGCAGATTAAATTATCTGCAAATAGCCCGTTCACTTCATTTTTGATAAACCATTCGCTACAGAATGGCGCCAGCCGCTGTTCTGACATTGCAATTCCAGAACTGAATCCGGGTCTGATCACTGATTCCACCCCTTGCCAGCCAATGACGGTCTCTAATACCGCCTCCAACGATTGAAACTGAGTGCGTTCTGGGTCAGGACTGGTGCGTTGGCAGCGGAAGGGTGTGGCGGCGATTGAGTCCAGCAGCATCTGTCCATCCGGTTGTTGCTGGTAAAGCGCAACCAGCATCGAACGACTGCGACCGCTGAAGAAGTTCACTTCATGCCCAGCACGCGCGACGCTGCCTGCCATTTGCAGGCTCGACTGACCTGCAGTCTGCGGAAAATGCCAGCAGTTGTGGCTGAGGTTGTAATTGTGCCGATATAGGGGGAAGCGGCGTTCTCCACCCGGTGCGAATCGAAGGCCGGTTCCATGCCATTCACCCGTATGCGCATCCGAGAAGCGGATGGCGTAAAGCGAGGCCTCCGGGTTGACGGTGCCCTGCTTCATGTTCATGCCGTCGCCGTTGCGGCCATACCAGGTGGTTGTTCCCTGCCAGTCGCCATCAAAGCTGGCGCGCATAAGGTCCCATTGCCGATCAGCTGCGGCTTTGGCGTGGTTATCTGAAGCTTCCATCGTCTTCAGTTCGGTAATCGGGTTTTCCAGAATCGTTGTTTCGTGATCAGAGGGTCCGCGGCGAAAAGTTTATGGGGCTCTCAGGCCACTACCCGCTGGTGAAAGATCCCTGGGGCTTGGACGTGGCTTGATCCACTTCGTTGTCAGGGCTGACCCTAAACGTTTCTTAATTAACCGAGCGAGTGCAGCTGCAAGCGGTTGTAGACCTAAGGTGATGTTTGGCCTCATGATCGCCAAGCCATGGCCAAGGTAGGTGTGCTCCTGCTGAACCTCGGGGGTCCGGAGCGCATCCAGGATGTCGGCCCTTTTCTCTACAACCTGTTCTCGGATCCGGAGATCATCCGGCTACCCAACCCGGGCCTGCAGAAACCTCTGGCTTGGCTGATCAGCAGTCTGCGGGCGAGCAAGTCGCAGGAGGCTTATCGCTCTATCGGCGGTGGCTCGCCACTGCGGCGAATCACCGAGCAGCAGGCGCGGGAGCTGCAGAGTGCCCTGCGCCTGCTTGGGATCGAGGCCACCAGCTACGTGGCGATGCGCTACTGGCACCCATTCACCGAATCGGCGGTGGCAGACATCAAAGCCGACGATGTGGATGAGGTGGTGGTGCTGCCTCTTTACCCTCACTTCTCGATTAGCACCAGCGGTTCCAGCTTTAGGGAGCTTCAGCGTCTTCGTCAGGCTGATCCTGTCTTCGCAGCTTTGCCGATTCGATGCATCCGCAGCTATCACGATGACCGGGGCTATATCGACGCCATGGCGGGGCTGATCGCCCGTGAGATCCAGGCCTGCCCGGACCCTGACAGCGCCCACGTGTTCTTCAGCGCCCACGGTGTTCCTAAGAGCTACGTGGAGGAAGCGGGCGATCCCTACCAAGGGGAGATCGAAACCTGCGCCCGGCTGATCATCGAGAAGTTGGAGGCCACATTGGGCCACAGCAACTCTTTCACCCTTGCTTATCAGAGCCGGGTGGGTCCTGTGGAGTGGCTCAAGCCCTACACCGACGAGGCATTGGCGGAGCTAGGGCGGCAGGGTGTGAAGGATCTGGTGGTTGTGCCGATCAGTTTTGTGAGCGAGCACATCGAGACCCTTGAAGAGATCGACATCGAGTACCGCAAGCTGGCTTTCGAGTCGGGCATCACAAATTTTCGGCGTGTGCCGGCGCTTGACACCAACCCTGCGTTCATCCAGGGGCTTGCGCGACTCGTCCAGCAGGCCCTGGATGGACCCGAAGTGAATCTTGACCAGGCGGCGGCTTTGCCCAGCACCGTGAAGCTCTACCCCCAAGACAAGTGGGCTTGGGGCTGGAACAACAGCTCAGAAGTGTGGAATGGCCGCTTAGCTATGCTCGGATTCTCCGCTTTCCTTGTGGAGCTGATCAGTGGAAGTGGCCCTCTTCATGCCATAGGCCTGCTTTGATCTCCGTTTTGATCGGGATAGTGTCTATCCAGATCGAACAACACCTCATGGATATATGTCTCGGTCCATTCCGCACCGTGAAAGCGGCCGAGCATCCCCCTTGCCGGATCTTTCTCTGCCCGGTAGCTGGTGTAGCGCTTTTGGCCATTGAGCAATATCGCTGAGCGATCGTCTGCTACGGGGGTCGCTTCATCCACGAGCTGTAAATAAAGCTTTAAATACTCAGCAAAGGCTTGAAATATAACGGTGCTTATTAGCTCATCGGAGGCTGCTCCCAAAGGTAGACGGGTCCAGAGAAATGCAGGTGAAAAGTAAGGTTCTGCCTCAGCAGGAATGGGCCCGCCATCGGGTAAGTGAGGTTTCCAGCTGTTAAAAATTGGGAGTAATCGATCCCAGACCGGTTGGGTATGGAGGGAATCGCTGCGGTCAACCGGCTGCAGGTCAAGGGCTAGCAGATGGCCTGAGGGCAGCGTGACCAAATCTGCTCCGAAGAAAGGCAGATCAAAACGGCAGTGGGGATTGATCACTAGGTTCAGCACGGACGCTGCTGGCCCCGCCTCCACGCAGGCGGCCCTCACCTGGCGAAGTTTGTTGGTTTGACATGCCCAGGTTGCAGTTTGCACAACTACCGGCTGTGCCTTCGAACCGGTGGATCCGGTTTTTTGCAGAAACTGCTCCGGCACGGGGTAGGCGGCTGGCTCCAATGCCTGAAGCATTTCGACTGCATGATCAAGAAAGGGCTGCCAACGCCAACCGGGGATTCTGACCTGGTCAAGGCTGCAGCTTTGCGGTGCTGTCATTGCTGCGGGCTAGATGGGAAAAGGAACTCGTGCAGAAAACGATCCGACCAAGCCTTGCCGAAGTGGCTGCTAAACAGGCCGTGAGCCGGATCTCTTTCGGCGCTATAGACATCGTATGCCTCCTGCAGGGTTTTCACCTTTTCTGCTGTAACTATGGAAGTGCGTTGGCCGGCTTCGGCGCTGAGCTGCCAGTAGCAGTCGAGAAAGGCAGTGAAAGCTCTGGGCAAAGATTCCTGCGCCTCCTCAGCTCCTCCACGGCAGAACAGCAGCCAGGGCGAAAAATATTGGTTTGGATCAAATGAGCGCATCGCCTCAGCACCGTG
>NZ_JAGQBL010000027.1:0-6168 GCF_024345615.1 Cyanobium sp. Maggiore-St4-Cus | reverse complement strand
AGTGGTGGCTAGAAGCCCTTCCTGCTGGAGCTGACGCACCAGCGATAGGGCTGAGCGCCTAAATAGGGCTGACCTGCTGGTGCCTAGCTGCATTGCGGCGCAGTCAATGAGCAAAGTTTCACCTTCGCTGCACCTAATAGTTAGCGGCGGGCGCTTGTGGCGGTCTTTCTGTTTCATCTGAAAGTTATTTGAAAGGTGGTATTCCACCTCTGTAAATCCTAACCACCAAAAACGAAAAGGAACAACGTCGCGCTTCTATGTGCGGCCATTGAACTGGACTACTAGCCCAGCAATGGTGGCCTCAAATAAAAGTAAGCAATAAAAAAGCGAGGGAACCACCCCTCGCTCGTACTCTATTTACTCTTAGGAAGCGACAGTTGCTTGAAGCTGCCTTTAATAGTTTAACTACTTTTCGCCAACAATATCTTTCCAGCTCAATCGACGGCGAATAATTGCACCAGTGGTTAGATCACGCCATTCTTCAAAGCCGTTGGCATCAGTGCGTTCAAGCACCAATTGCCCATCAAAGCGGGGCTGGTGGCCACTATGGGCAGGATCGGCAGCGTCAACGGTGAGCCTTGCTGCTCGCATTGGTGGCTGGTGCTGCTGCGCGTTGCTGCCTGCTTGTTTCCAAGCGTTCTGAAGCTTGTCTAGGTAGGCAGCTTCAGCAGCAGCAGCAGCGCCAGGGGCTAACTGCCGCCAGTTCTCAGGTAATTTTCTGCCTTGTAGACAATGAGGCGTTATGTTGCGGGGGTTGGCCATGATTAACAGTCGATGTTTACCAAGTCTTTTTGCATTGCCTTTTGAACTTCAGCAGCTTTTCGTTTTTGAAGAGCTTCTGCCACGTCGAAGACGGACGCTGCCTTATCAAAAGCAACGCCTTGCTCGTTGTAGAGCGCAATCAGCGTTGAGGCAGGATGGCGCTTCTGGCTGCGAGCTTCCAGCATTTTCTGCTCTAAATCCCCAGCATCACTGGCACCAAGGGCTTCTTTGAGCATATTTTCTAGCCGCAGATAGCGGTGGTATTCCACTTGATAGGCTTCTCGGCACTCCAAGTAGTTTGTGGCACAAGGCGCTGCTTTTTTCGTCACAAGCAAAGAGCAATTGCTTCTTTAATTATAAGCGGTGGAAATACAAAAAAGCAAAACTCTTTACTTTTGCCCGCCTCTCTATTTTTGGGATACCCGCCGATGCCACGCGCAAAAGTGCCGGTTGTCGCTCTAGGGCTTTTTCCAAAACATTACTGTTGTAATGTTTGCTTTTCAAGGTTCGATTAGAACCTTGATTTTCTTAAGCAAGCATTGCAGCCAGCACGTCTTCTTGCGAGGCAGTTAGATATTCGCCCAAGCTGGAAAGGCTTTTGTGACCTGTGGCCTTTTGCACCACTGGCAGAGGCACTCCTTTTGCAACGAGGTTTTGCGCCATCGTCCGCCTGAAGGAGTGCAAGGAAGCTCCTTCAATGGCAACGGCTTTGCAGGCAGCCCTGAAGGCCTTGTCTGCCGCCTGTCGCGTCATTGTTGAAGTAGTAGAGCCTGCGGCTGGAAACAATGCTTCTGATGGCTTTGGCTGGTGACCGTGCTCCTTTGCCCAGTGCTCCTTATAAGCAGCAAGCTCTTCAGCAAGAGCAGGAGCTTGAAGGAGCTGCCGCGTTGTTTTCGTTTTCGTAGTGGAACGTCTGAAGGTGACCTGCTTGCTGCCCACATCGCCCCAAGTGAGCAAAAGCGCCTCACCGATTCGCGCTGCGGTCCACTGCTGCACTGTCCACAGGCATCGATGCTTTGCAGAAGGAGCAGCAGCCAAGAGCGCCTTGAGCTGCTCGTCGGTGAGCGCGGCTGCTTTGTCGTGACGGTTGACTTTCATAGCAGTGCCATCAGTGGTGATAGCACTCTATCAGTTGCTCTTCTCCCAATAGAGCAACCACCCAGTGCCAGACAGGCTTGAGCTGCTAGCGCCTGCCAGAAGCTGCTAGCAGCGCCTTATTGAGAATGGCAAAAGCTCGATATTTAGCACCAAGCGCTAAGTCCGCCTTGATTTTCTCTTCTGCCTTCCACTTCCTTTTGCACCATTGGAAGACGGGCAAATAAAAGGCGGCAACCAGTGGCACAAAAGAACAGACTTCAGGCTACTTAACTTCGGGGCAGACTTCTGCCATTGCGGCTGCTTGGCCTGCTAAATATGCCTTAATTTCAGATGGACCAAAACCATTCGCACGCAGGCTTGCTTCGTTACTTTTTACTTTGTCATAACGCCAATAACTGATACCCGCAGAATTATATCTACGGCCAATATCGCAAAAACTCATCAGGTCGGCTCTTAGTGGTCCTAGAAAGTTATATTTCGCTTTTTGCCATGTCAATCCCCAAGCAGGGCTAGCTGTAATTAGTAGAAATGCAAAAGTTGCAAGACGGGTTTTCATGCAGAACTATTTCACCGGAGCGTATTAGTGGCAAATATAGTTGCACCGGCACGAGCTGAAAGCGTAGCGCCAAGGCCAAAGCCCACTTGCTTGTCGGCTTTGCCTGCTGTCAGTGATTGAGCGGTGCTATCAGTGACGGGCTTTTTGCCAATGACGCGCTCCACTGTCCAGAGGGTGCGGTTGCGCTGCTGATGCTTTGAAAAGGCGTAGCCAAAGGCCAGGTCGCCATCGGCAAAACCATCAACGCCTTTCACGCCAATAGCAACCAACTCGTCAGTGGTGAGCACTAGAGCGTTGTCAGCAGCTTCTGCCAGTGCCTTAGCGCGGCGCAGTGGGTCAGCAGTGGGCAGTGAAAGCGTGTTGCCCATTGCTTTTGCAAGGGCCAAAGCCAAGTCTTCAGCAGCAGCTCCTGATGCTTTTTTCGTGGCACTGATGGCACCACTGCCACCAGTGATAGAAGCCTTTGAGCCAGGAAAATCCTTGAGGGTGCCGCCTTGCTGAAGGTGCTGGTGGAGATCGTCCGCCAGGTCGATGAAGGCGCCAGGCCAGCGCGTGTCAGTGCTGCTGACGCGCACAAGCTCCACACCTAAAGCAGAAGCCCTGCTCTTGAGCGCGTTGCGGGTGATGCCCCATCGCGCTTCCAGCTCCCTGATTGGCAGATCCACCACCACCAATTCTGCTTCTTGTCCTGTCACTGCTATCACCACTGAGATCAGTGCAACCATTGTCAGCAGCTTTTGCCGCTTGTCAATGGCTTGTCAGTGATTGCACCGCTGCAAGCAGTGAGAAGAAGAAGCGGGCAAAAAAGAAGGTACGGTCTTCTTCTTCTCTCTTCCCTACCCCCCCCCCCCCCATGCCTTGTGTTTGACCTTGAGAGGTTTTTCCCTAGTTCGCTTCTGCTGCAAGGGGAGACGGCGAAAACCTATAAGAGCAAGAAGGCAATAGGAAAACGCTGAGGATGGTTGCGCTGCAAGGGGAGACGGCGAAAACCTATTGGCAAAAAGACTTGAAAGGAAAACGCTGAGGATGGTTGCGTTGCAAGGAGAGCTGGCGAAAACCTATTAAGGGGGGTGTATGTGTATAGGGGGAGGGGGGGTAGAAGAAAAGGCCAAGAAAAAGGCCCTGCCGAAGCAGAGCCGCACCTTCTTTTTTGCCCGCCTCTTCAAAAGAACTCTTCTGCTGACTGGGTTTCTTCCTTAGGCGCTTGCTTTTCCAGCTCAGCCAAGCGGGACAGGCCCTGCTCTGTAATGCGGTTGCCAGTGCCGTGGCTTCTCACAAGCCGTTGCTGCCTAAGTCTCGTTAGGGCACACCACACGCTGGCGCTGCTCTTCTTAGTGGCTTCTGCCAAGGCGCTTGGCTTAGTGAGTAAGCCAGGGGTTTGCTGGTGGCGGTGAATGGTCTTGAGCAGGAGGTCACCGATGTTCTCTTGGAAGTGAGAACCTCCTACGAGCTGGAACTCCCCATCGACGCGGTGATAGTTGAAGCTTCTAGGACTTTCGCCCCTGAACTTCTCCACCGTCCACTTGTAGACAGGAGCTTCTCCTTCTTCCTTCTTCAGCTTTTCGATGCGGTGGACTGCTGAAGGCACTTCCTGCCAAGCGGGATGGCCGCCTACGGCTTTCATACCTTGGCCGCTGCGCGTTGTATGGCAGTTGATCCACAACGCCGCAGAGGGGCAGACAATGGCTTTCAGGAGCCGTAGGTACTGATCCACTGGCCCCGTATAGGGGCTGATACCTGCGCCTTGAAAACAAGCGTTGGCAGTGTCGATCACCACCGCCAGAAGGTCGCCTTGTGCCATCCGTTGAGCCAGCCGCTCAAGGTTTGGCAGGCTTACGTTCCAAGCGGCTTCTCCTGCTTCTGAATCTTCAGCCCACACTTCAATGTCTGCCCCGCGTTCAAAAGACTGCAATTGATCGCAGTAGGTGTTGACCATTCCCCAAGCAGAAGCGCCGCCGTCAGTGGCAATAAAAAGCACCTTGCCTTTTGTTTGCCCGCTGCCTTCCTGCTGATCCAGAAAGCCGCTGCCAATGCAGATGCTGGTAGCAAGCTCCAGTGTCATCAAGGTTTTTCCTGCGCCGCCGTCAGCAGCTAGAACGTGCAGATCGTTCTTAAGAGCAAAGCCAGGCTGTAGCTGTTGAAGGCCAGGACCAGGATCATCTTTGCCAATGGTTCTAGTTCTGGCTGGTGCTCTTGCTCCAGTGAGTAGCCCTTTCTTCTGGCCCCATAAAGCAAGAAGCCTTTCTTGCAGCACTTCCCGCGTTAGCTGGTAGCCCCAAGCTCTGCTCTTGAGCGCGTCCACCAGTGGCTGATCTTCAGCAAGGGTGGCGGCCAAGAGCTTTTCCAAAAGAGCAGCAATGGCCTTTGCCGTTTTGCTGTCATCGTCTGGCTCGCTGATGGCAGTGACAGGGGCCGACTTTTCTTTCTTTTCTGGCTTTTTGGCAGTGGTAGCAGGGGCTTTGGCAGGCTTTTGAAATAAAGCAGCAGCTTCTTCAAGCTTTTCTGCTGCTCCTGCAAGCTCTTCTGCCGTCAGGTCGTCAATGCTGCCGCCTGCTGGAAGATGGGGCCAAAGAGCTTCAGCAGCTAGGAGCACAAAAGGAAAACCAATGGCTTCAGCCACTGCTTGAAGATCAGCAGCTTTTGCTTTGCCCGCCTTGTCGTTGTCTGCCAGGTAGACAATGCCCTCAACGCCAGCGCCTCGCAGGCGCTCGTAGCGCGGGGCTACAAGCTCTTGGCTACGAGCAAAGAAGCCAGGCTGGCTAATGGCAGATAAGCCAATGCTGCTGGCGATGTCGGTGCACTTCTCCCCTTCAAGCTCCAAAAGCCAGCCACCAGACGCCAGTGCGGCTGCCTCGTTGTAAGCGGGCCAAGGTGCATCGCCAGGCCCTTTGCTGAAGCCTTTGGCGTGTGGGTAGAAGCTCTTCGTGCCATCCGCGTGATCTTTTCGCTGTGCCTGCTGCCCTTCTGAATAGGTGTAGTAGATGCCTGCTGCTGTGACAACGCCTTTGGCAGGCTTTGCTTCAGCAGATAAGCGGGCAAGAGATAGTGCAGGCTTTGGCGCTTCTACAAGCCGCAGGGCAGGGCGCTTTTCTTCGTGCAGCTTGAAAGTGCTGGTGCGGCCATCACTGGCATCGCCGCAGTAAGCCCAGTTCTGAAAATCTTGGCCAAGCACCACCTCGCCAATCTTCAAGCCAGAAGGAGGGGAGAAGGAAGAGCCGTGATGGCAGAGCACCAGGGCGCCATCGTCACTGAGGCGACAATCACCGCCTTTATCGTCCCTGCCGCAAACAGGGCAAGGGCTCGATGGGCTGCTTGGTAGGAGCCTTGAAGAAGGTGAAGCGGTCACGCTGCCACCCCCTTTTCTTTGCCCGCCCTTCCAAGGGCACTGGCTAGAATTGTTGTGGTGGTAAGGGGTTGCGTCCCCGCTAGGGGTACGGCTATTCTTCGGTAGGTCACAGACTTGAGGGGGGAGGTCATTCCCTGCCTCTGAAGAGCCGCTCCTTGCAGGGGGCGGCTTTTCGCTGTCTGGCTAGGCCAGTGCAGCTATCAGAAGGTCCGCTGTATTGCGGGTGATGGGAGCGTTGTAGCGGGATTAAGCGGCGTCTTCAAGGGCCAAAGCCCTAGTAGTGGTGGCTAGAAGCCCTTCCTGCTGGAGCTGACGCACCAGCGATAGGGCTGAGCGCCTAAATAGGGCTGACCTGCTGGTGCCTAGCTGCATTGCGGCGCAGTCAATGAGCAAAGTTTCACCTTCG
>NZ_JAGQBL010000026.1:0-6713 GCF_024345615.1 Cyanobium sp. Maggiore-St4-Cus | reverse complement strand
CAAAACATCTCACCAAACATCTCACATGCGGCTTTTTTATTTTTAAATCGATTGCGCTGCAATGAGACTGGGCGAGAAATTGTTGAGCCTTCCAAGCTGATATTCGAAACAGTAAGAAGCCCATCCCACAACTACTGATCCATCCCCTTAAATTCTTTAAGCAGTGTCCGATTCAACTTGTTATTACAGCTAATCAGCAACTGCGGGTATATACTGCCATCTTTATAAGGTGCATATGCAGCAGCGCAAACAGCTTTGCTTGCTTCTTGCCATTGCTGATAAATGGCGGTAGGCAATTTGCTATTTAACTGTTTAGTTGATTGCTCTAATTGCAACCCAGCGCAATAGCGCATCTCCACAGTGGTTTCACCAGGGCAGTTAAATTTATTTGGTTGGGCCCTGGCAGCAGTAGATGGCAGCAGCAACAGGACTAGTAGCAATAGCGTTTTCATAGATCCTTTAGCCACTTGAGCAGCGTACGGCTAGTTGCTGGTGGGTTAGTGGGCGCGCAAAGGTAACCAGAGGTTTCAATCCTTACCGAGCCATGACCATGGCCGTGGTGCAAATGCTGCCAGTGTTTCCTTGTCAGGGAGTTGTTGCAGTTGCTTGTTGAATAAAGATTTAAGAGAATTAAGTGAACAATCAGTTTTGCCGTGTACCTCTAACTAACACTGGGACTGAAGATTTCATTGGTCCAGAAGGGTGTTCACAGCTGCTGTAAGGGGTGGTAAATCATTTTCCACAGTTTTCCAAACCCTGCCGAGATTCACCTTGAGGTAATCGTGGATCAGCACATCGCGCATGCCGGCGATCTGTCGCCAGGGGATCACTGGGTTTGCCTCCCGTAGCTCGCTGCTTAGATTTTTCGTGGCTTCACCGATCACCTCCAGGTTGCGGATAACTCCGTCTTGGATTAAACGAGAATTAAGGAAAGCCTGCTTCCCTGCAGCTGTGTACTCGGCGATGCGTTCCAAGCAGTCGCGAATGCTTTCGAGGTATAGAAGATCTTTATTCAAAGCTTCAAAGCCTGATCCAAGATCTGCCTGCGAATGAGCGGATGCAGTGTTTCCACTTCGGTGACATCCACCGAACAGCCAAGTAAGTCCTCGAGGTCTTGGCGCAAACCAATCAACCCCAGCAGTGACTGCTCTGTAGCCAGGTCAACCAGCAAATCGAGGTCGCTGTCAGGATGCTCCCTTCCCGTGGCGATCGATCCATAGATCCTCAGGTTGGATGCGCCATGGCGTGTTGCCACTGCAAGCACCTGCGGTTTCAAGGCATCCAGCCGCTGGCGAATCGTAGTAACAACTGAGCTGGTCATAACTTCAGGCTAAATTGATCGGCTTGCGAAGTTTCATTATGGCTCTTCTGATTCTGAACAGCAATGCTATGCAAATGAAAAGTTGGTCAATAATGGTGTGTCCGTAAGTAATTAACACATGGAGGATATCAAGCTCTGGATACATAGCTACCCAAGAAACTATCTAATTAGGCTTTGGTGAAACCAGTTTTGGTGCAATCTCTACACCGAGTTCACATCTTAATTTAGCCTCTTCTAAACTATATGGCTGTTACAGTTGCGCATGAGATTTAGTACACCATGCCACACATTGCATGTTTATTACTGCTTTCCACATCTACATTTCTTTCAGTGGTTGCCTTTGCTCAACAACCAATCAGACCTTTACCAAAAGTTGGTAGTTGCCCTTTGGGTTACTACAGCTCCGGTAATTATTGCGTTCCATCTTCTAGCGGTAATACCCGCGGGGCAATAGAAAAAAGTAGTAGCAGCTGTCCGCTTGGTTTTTACAGTTCCGGCAATTACTGCCTCAGCAGCCCAAGTAATGAACGGGAAGCAATCCAAAAAACTGGTAATTCATGCCCGCTTGGTTGGTTTAGCTCCGGCAGTTATTGTTTAAAAAGTAGTTGATGCTGTCTCTACTGCTGGAATTAGCAGGCTTAAGGGGCCTTGAGCTTTGAGGATTCGATCTATTCCCACAGGAACAGGCAGAAGCGCCGCGTAGAACCTGATGAATGGATCGCCGAACGTAGTGAGAGCGATAAAATGAAGAGGGCTCAAGCAAGCTGAGTTACCGCAAGCAATCCTCATACGTATTTAACGAAAGCAAAGGTTGCTCCATTAAGCCCCCAAGGATTTGATTAACAGGGGTGACAACTTTGTTGGCAGAGGGGGCGGTAACTGTCAAGAAAGGTGCCGGCAGCATCCGCCACATCAAATAATACCTATAGCATTGCTATCAACGAATGGAGGGTGCTATGGCTGATCTTCTGGTACGCGGCGTTGATGACGACCTCGTGCAGGCGCTCAAGAAAAGGGCCGGGGCCCATGGCCGCAGCCAGGAAGCAGAACTACGGGTAATTCTTGCCTCTGTTCTGCTCAGCCCACCGCGGCGCAACCTGGCGGAATTACTGGCTGCCATGCCGGATGTTGGGGTGGACGCCGATTTTCAGCGCCAGAGCGATCATGCGGCGGCGCCTGATGTTTTTAATTGACACCAACGTGATCAGTGAGGGCCGCAAAGGACGCCGCGCTGATACGGGTGTGCAGGGCTTTTGGGCAGCTGCAGCCCAAGGCAACACCCCACTATTTCTGGCTGCGGTCACCATCGGTGAGCTGCGCCGCGGCGTGGAGTTGATCCGCCACCGTGGGGATCAACCGCAAGCAGAGCGGCTGGAGCAGTGGCTAGCTGAGGTATTGCAGACCTACGGCGATCGGGTGCTCGATCTTGATGGCGATGCAGCCCAGATTTGGGGGCGACTGCGGGTGCCCAATCCCCACAACGCCATTGATAAGCAGATTGCTGCCATCGCCCTGCTGCACGATCTCACCGTGGTTACGCGCAACATCGATGACTTCGCCAGCTGCGGAGTGCGGCTGCTGAATCCGTTTCAGGGTTGTTGATGGCATCTCGGTATTTTGAGCAAAAGCCAGTTGCTGCGTTATTCAGGTATTTCTTACTTACTTAGGCGGCTCATCATTACGCATATCAGCTTGCACAGCACTATCAAGAACACAAAGTTGCAAGAAGTCATTGGACTGATTAGTTAAGCCCCAAGGATTAAATTAATGAACGTTATCTTTCCTCGTAATGGGACGCACTGTGTTTACATCCAGCGCATCTTTCCGATTATTACTAACAGCATAAATCCAGTAACTATTTGAGATAATAATATCAACCATAATGTTTTGCGTATCCATCGCAAACTAGAGATACTAACTAAAGTCATTCCTTTACCTTTGGCGACAGATCTTGGCCTTGAGGTATTAAATGTTGGTAGTGAGGTCATCAGAAAGGTGCTTCCTCACTGCCGAACTCGTCTACGTAACCGCTGGTCCAACTTGGGTTCGCCCCAGTGGGGTTGGCGGTACTTACTGAATATCCGTCTTGTTCATCAAAACCCGCAGTTGCATCTTCTTCTTCTCGGGCGACATATTTCAAGACTTGAGCAGCTTTTACCTGCAGACTGAGGCCAGTGCCTTCAGGCCTTTCCCATCCGTAGGTAGTGAACTTGATGATCATTTCACTGCCGTTTCCGATCGCCTTGCCATCCCATGGCTGCCGTTTTGAGTCGATCAGCTGAGGCCCGGTTGCTTTGCTTCCGTCTTCCCTGACAAATTCCTGGGTCTTGAATTTGACGATTACTTGGCTGGGGTTTTCTTTATCTGCTTTCCAGGGCTGGCCTTTGTCTGACCTCTTTTTCTTTGTGCCGTGGGTGTCGGTAAAGATCTGATCCAGCTTGTCGATGAATGCTTTGTGTTTGGGCGTGGTGTTTGGGCTTAGCACTAGGTCAACTGACCAGGCATTCGGTTTGCTTGGATCCATCTGGGGCCGGGCATTGATTAGCTGCGCCCAATTGACAGAGGCTTGAGGCGTAAAAAAGGTTTCGGAGGCCATTGTGGAAATTAAGGGTTTATGGGATTAAGGGTTTAAGGCCCGCACCAAGGCGGACGAGGTGGTGGATGGCCCCAGATTTAGTGAGTCCATGGGCGGCCATTGCTGCCATTACTGCTTCCAATGCGTCTTGGTGCAGGCAAACCATCAGGTGTGTGCTGGGGCGCTTTTTGGCTGGACGGCCATAAGGGAGAACCACAGAAGGATGAGCGCTAGTTGGCTCTGGATTGGGAGCCCGACTCATGGGACCCAATCGCTGATTTTTGCAGCTGTGAAGTTTGGTAGTAGATCCGCCAGCTCAGCTTTTACTCGCTCAAGTGTGTCTACATTCCGGCTGATAGCAAGAAGTTGCCCCGCCAAGACGCGGCTTGCGCCTGCTTGCGTAAGCCGGTTCAAGATGTCCTGCTGGTGATCAGAAACCAACGCCAGCTCATTAATTGCATCTTGGATAATTTGGGCGTTGCTATTGTTCATTTGGCGACTCCGCCAGAAGACTCGATTGTGAACCGATCAATGAACTGCAGATGCTGCAGTTCGGTAATCAAAGGGATCAAACTTTTCTCTGAGCCAGGAACTTTGAAGGCACTACGGAAATGGCTTGTGAACACCTTCCGGGCGTTGGCATTGAGCTCCTTCACCATCTCTATTGCCATTAACCGTTGCTGCTCGCTAAGCAGCGCGGTTGGCCCATCAGGTTCAATCCCCTTAGCGGCAGCGCCTTGAACTGCTTTGATCTGCTTTTCAGAGTCTGGTCTTGCTACTGGCTTAGCTGCTTCCTCCTTGAGGTTTAGCTCCGGATGCTTTTGTGATTCCGGCCCCTCATCGATATGTATGGCCCTGTGGGGCTGGTTAGCAGCTAACAACGGAAAGCCGAGTAGGTGATTTAGTAAATCGCCACAGTCATCGCCATAGGCAGCTTCTTCTGCGCCACCTACGTGGCGCAGTATTACCTCCCAAGGCTGCTCGATAGGTGGCCTTGATGGCCGGAGAATCCAGGAGAATCCATGCTTATTGGCGCAGGCTAATAAAGCAGGAACGCAAGTAATTCCGTGGCTGTTGCTTTGAAGCTGTGATAGTGCTGAGCTGAATTCGCAGTCGGCATTAAATGCCCGAAGAGCTAACTCCGTAGAGATGTTTTGCGTGTAACTCATTGCCGGATGTGTTGCATATATGGGTCACTCGGGCACCTTAGTCATTCGGTATACCGATTCGCAACCTTACAGCCAATAAAAAATCAGAGTTCTGATTTAGCTACTTGCCCTTTGCGGGCTGCAGGCTGGCAGCCCAGCTGTTTAGCCAGTTAGCAGGAGCCCACTCGGATTTCTCTGCGTCCCATAGCTCTTTCAGCTCCTGGGGGCTGTAGACATCAAGCTCCAAGAGCACGTTCAGCCATTTTGAGCGTGCAGAAGCAGTCGCCGCCCCGCCGGCGCGGATCAGATCGGAACTCGCTGCCCCAACAAGCCGCACCTGCTTTCTTGCATGCTGTGCCCAGGCGGCACATAGATCAGCGGCCGCCTGGTCTGTCAGCTCTGGTGCAGGGTTAGTTGGTGGTGCCGCCAGCCAAGCCGGTGGGGGCAGTAGTCCCACGTGGCAGGACCAAAAATCAGCAGCGCCCCAAGGGGTTCCATCGTCGTGGGTGATCGCCCGACCGTTTGTTAGCTGGTCAAGCAGATCACGGCTGGTAACCCCTGCGAAGTCGGCTTGGTGGAGGCGCTCATTGGTCTCGGCGAGGTTGATAAACCATGAGCTGCGGGGGTGCCGGGTTAGGCCTCGCTCTAGTTCGCTTAGGCCGCTATGGCTGGATGAGGAGTGGCCTGCTTCATTTGCCCATTTGCGGATCGTGTACTGGGTCCAACCGTTCAGCACCCGCCAGCGGCGCAGCATTCGGCCAAATTCCAGGGAAGAACGTTCGCTGTGTAATCGGACTTCGGAGTAAACGGTCATGGCTGTTGCTGGATAGGTGTTTTGATTGCTGTACTGAGTTGACATAGGGCTTACCCAAATACTAAGCCCTCGGGAGCCTGAGTTGAAGCGCCTAGCCGATTTGACGCATCAGATATGGCGGAATCTGCCTTGGTGCGAATTTTTGGTGCATTTGTTAGCGACCGGCTGCCTAGAAAACGACCGGTCACTATCTGGCCCCCCTTTAGCCAAAAGCGTCTCCTGCACTGGGCAAAGCAGCGCAGCCAGCGACTTAGCGATCTGCAAGAGGTGGGCGAATTAGGCAGCAACACCCCCAGAAGGCCAAAAATTTTTGAGTGCCTGACTGGCTTTTTAGCCGCGTGCGACCAGCTGCCTAGGGCATTTTGTCGCTATTTTTCACGTTTGACCCGCTTCTGACCCTTTTGACTTAATAGGTCTCCAAAAACGTAGTTATACCAACCGTTTTCAACTGAGATACTCTGCCTTCTAAGCAGCCGGTCGAGTGTTCGAATCACTCAGGGGGCGTTTCAATCAGGTCCTGCATTCTCAGCCCAAAAGCCTTCTGTCAATGGGTTTATCCCTGCCAGTTGGTTAGCGCTCGCTAGTGCTTCTAGCTTCTCTAAGGGCAGAGCCCGAATCATGGCCTCGCCCCTTGCTTCTCCTTCTGCCTTGCCTAGGCCAAAGATTTCCTTGTAGGCAACGCTCTGGCTGAAATCTTCAATGGTGATACCACCCATGGCACAAAGCTCCGGAATCGAACGACCGCTAAACCTTGATACAACAATAGCTGTAATTACATCACTTAGATCTGTGGCGAGAGCAGTTCCTGCTGCCTTAAAACGCAGTTCTGCAGCTGCTTGCCTGCTTGGTAATAGT
>NZ_JAGQBL010000025.1:0-9631 GCF_024345615.1 Cyanobium sp. Maggiore-St4-Cus | reverse complement strand
GGAGCGTTCAAGCCTCCTCAGGGGCTTTCCACGCGTGTTCTTAATCGTTGCTCTGAGGTTTGTGGGCACAGGTAGGCCAACCACCCACATTTGGGTGTCCCTGCGGAACCGGAGCCCAGGTAGCCCGCTTTGAGGCAGGTCGGTAGCGAAGCGTCCCTTGGCCATCTGTCAAGCCGTGGCTTATGAGCCTTTGATAAACGTGGTTGATAAACGCTGGCCTCGGTGCTGATCACCGCAAGACCCCGAAACCCCCTCTGCCAGTTACGGCAACCCATCTGAACCAAAAAGCCGGCTAACGGATTTGAACCGATGGCCTTCGCTTTACAAAAGCGCTGCTCTACCACTGAGCTAAGCCGGCAATGGAAGTCGCTTGGCGGCTTCCTGTTCTGAGCTTATCGCTCACCCAGCGCCCAGAGCAGCAGCTGGGTGCGGCTTTGGCAGCCGGTTTTGGCCAGCAGGCTCGACATATGACTTTCGACCGTGCGCCTGCTGAGAATTAAGGCGGCGGCAATTGCCTTGTTGCTGTAGCCCCGTTCCAGTTGCTCGAGCACACGACGCTCTGCGGCGGAGAGTTCTGAATGCTCGAAGGCAGTTGAACAGGGCATGGCATTGGTGTGGCTGCCCCTAAGAGTTCCCACACCGTCTCAGGAACTGATCTCGTTCTCCAGGGTTGACTCAGGGATAGGGGCAGGAGCCGGCAGCTTGGCTCGCCGAATCGGCAGGTTGGCTACCAGGGCCGTGACTCTGTCCTCCGTTTCCAGGGTCACATCCCCTTCCTCAAAGTCGATTTCCACATAACGACTCACAACTTCAAGGATTTCGCGGCGCATCTGTTGCAGCAGCTCGGGATTGAGGTCGCTGCGGTCGTGGGCGAGCACTAACTGCAGTCGCTGCTTAGCCGTGTTGGCACTGGCTGGCTGCCGCCCCAACAGTTTGTTGATCACATCAAGCAAGGTCATCGGCTTCAGAAGATCTTGGTTTGCATCAGGCGCCCGATCGTGGCCCGCAGCCCTTGGCGCTCTTTGCTCGGATCGATCAGCGGCACCTCTTCACCCTGCAGGCGGCGGGCCACATTGGTGTAAGCCCGGCCAGCAGGGGAACTATTGCCAGTGAGGGTGAGTGGCTCACCGCGGTTGGTGCTCACAATCACCTGTTCGTCTTCCAGCACTAGGCCAAGTAGGGGCAGGGCCAGGATGTCGGTGACATCGCTGACGCCCAGCATCTCCTGATTTGCCATCATTTTTGGCCGCACCCGGTTCAGCACAAGCTGGATCGGCTTTACGCCTTCACTGTTGAGCAGGCCAATCACCCGGTCGGCATCGCGCACGGCCGAAACCTCTGGTGTTGTGACCACGATTGCTTCGCGTGCGGCCGCCATCGCGTTCCTAAAGCCCCCCTCGATGCCTGCCGGCGCATCGATTAAAACGTAATCGAAGTGCTCGCCGAGCATGGCAGCGATCTTTCGCATGTCGTCGGGCTGGAGCCACTCAAGCATCCGTGGATTGCCAGCGGGAAGCAAGGCCAGATTTGGCTCCTGCTTATGTTTCACCAAAGCTTGCTCCAGGCGACAGGTTTCGGCCAGCACCTCCTGGGCTGTGTAAACGATCCTGTTTTCCAGGCCGAGCAACAAGTCGAGGTTGCGTAGGCCGAAGTCGGCATCGAGAACGGCGGTGCGAGCCCCTTGCTTGGCAAGGGCTATGCCGAGGTTGGCGGTGAGGGTGGTTTTGCCCACGCCTCCTTTGCCGGAGCAGATCAGGATGTAGCGGGTAGACGTGGCTGCCACGGCACAGGCTGGATTGAGGGCAGGTTAAGGCCAAAACCTTGAGTTGCAGGTATTGGGGCTGGCATTGCTACTGGCGGTAGCTGCTCTAAAAGGGGTGTTCAGGCTCTGAGAAGGTATGACCCAAGCCCCAGGTGGGCCTAACCATCTGCACCATCACCAGCAGCTGCTGGTGATGCCCGATGACGGCGCAGCGGCTGTGGTGGCTTTGATCGACTCTGCCCAGGAGACACTTCGGCTCAAGCAGTTCAAGTTGCAGTCGGAGACCATTGAGCAGGCCTTGATCCGGGCGCAGCAGCGTGGCGTGCTGGTGCGGGTGATGCTTAATCCACACACCTCCGGCGGCGACCGTTGGAATGATGAGGCCCACGCCCGCCTCGGCGCCTGTGGCATTCAGGTGGCCTGGACCAGTGAAGCTTTTCCAGTCACCCATGAGAAGTCGCTGGTCGTGGATTCCACCTGCGTGCTGGTTGCCACCTTTAACCTCAGCGACAAATACTTCACTGAGACCCGTGACTACGGGGTCGTCAGTTATGCAGTGCCTGTGGTGGAGCAGGTGATCGCTGGCTTTGAGGCCGACTGGAACCGCAGCTTTTTCCATCCCGATCTCACTGTGGGCTTGGTGTGGAGCAGCGTTCACAGCCGCGGCCAGATGGCCAGGATCATTGATATGGCGCTCGAGAGCCTTTGGATTCAGCACCCAAAATTTGTGGATGCGGTGATTTTGGAGAGAATAATTTCCGCCCGGGAGCGCGGCGTGAAGGTGCGCTTGCTCTGTGGTGGCAAGCACGGCATCTCCGACTGGGACATCTACGACACATTTTCTTCGCTGCGGGTAATGGAGCGCTTTGGTGTGAAGGTGCGGCGGCAGAAGCACCTAAAACTGCACGCCAAGTTGCTTTTGGTTGACGGTGCCTACGCCCAGACCGGTTCGATGAACATCGATCGCAGCGCCTTTGACCTGCGGCGCGAGCTTGGCATCGAATCCGATGCCCCCGAGGTGGTGGCGAGGCTGCGCAGCACCTTCCTGGCCGACTGGGATGCGGCAAAGAAATATCACGCTCCAGATCCCCTTGATCCCAGCCAACACGAGGACGGTGAATTGCCACCGGATCCCCACTTCGTCCATGACTGAGCGGAGCCCCAGCCTTTCTGAGTTGTTCTGGGGAATGCTCCAGGTGGCGCTCTCGGCCTTTGGTGGTGGCCTGTCCGCCTGGAGCCAGCGGATTGTGGTCGAGCAGCGCCGTTGGATGTCCAACGAGCAATTCCTCACCGGACTCACGGTTGCCCGCCTTTTCCCCGGGCCAAATCAGATCAACATGGCCGTGTACATCGGTGCCGAGTTCCACGGTTTGCCAGGCGCTTTAGTAGCCCTGGCCGGCATGTTGCTGCTCCCCTTCAGCCTGTTGATGGGGCTGGGTTTGGCCTACTTCCATTTCCACACCATCCCCTCGGTAGATCGGGTGCTTGCCGGAGTGGTGGCGGCAGCAGCAGGGATGGCCCTCTCAATGGGTTTCAAGATTCTTGATCAGTATTGGAATGATCGGGTTGCTTTGCTGCTTGCTGCAGTGGTCTTTCTGGCACTCAGCTTGTTTGACCAGCGCTTGATTCCTGTGGTGTTGATCGCCGGTCCCTTGGCCATGGCTTGGTATTGGCCCCGCCGGCGGACCAACCCATGAGTGGGCTGCTGGCCGCGGCGGTGGCGTGTGAGCCAGCTCGCCTCTCCGATTTGGTCACCTTGGTGCAGGTGCTGTGGCAGTTTTTATCGCTGTCGCTGTTTTCACTTGGCGGTGGCAACACCCTGCTGGCGGAATATCACCATTTGGCGGTGGCCCAGTTTTGCTGGCTCACTAATACCCAATTCGCCGATCTTTATGCCCTGGCGGAGGCGGCACCTGGTCCCAGCTCAATGTTGGTGGGTTTGCTTGGTCTCGGTGCCGGCTGGCGGGAGGGGCCTTTCTGGGCCCTGCTCTGCGCCTACGGCGCCGAAGCAGCGATCCTGTTGCCCTCTACCTTGCTTATGGTCATGGCCTGCCTTAGTTGGAAGCGCCTTGAACACTCCCCCTGGCGCGTGGCGTTTGAGCGAGGCCTAGGGCCAATAACCTTAGGAATTTTGTTTGCCGTGGGGCTCAAGATTCTGCGCACGGCTGACACCAATTGGGCTGGGGTGGTGGTGTCAGTTCTGGTTTGCGTGCTGATGTTGCGCACCCGCATTTCGCCGCTCTGGTTTATGGCGGTGGCCGGTGTGCTGGGCGGTCTGGGTGTAATTAACCGCTAAGGGGCCAGGCTGGTTGGGCCGGGTCTATTTGGATGGCGCCCGCCACTATCCGAGCTTCTTCGGCAAACCCGGCTGGGGGGGCGCCCTCGGGGCCCCTAGCCACCGCCCCGGCAATGCGCAGCTGCAGCGGTCGTAGCTGCAGGGCCACGATGCGGGCGAAGTTGTCGCCCTGACAGCCGGCGTGGGCAACACCTCTCAATCGCCCCCACACCAGCACATGGCCTGCGGCTGAAATCCGCGCCCCTGGGTTTACGTCCCCAAGCAGCAGCACGCTGCCCGATGTTTCCAGATGGTCGCCGGAGCGAAGGGTGCCCCGATGCACTTGCAGGTCGGAATCTGGTTTGGCGGGGCTCTCTGGAGCGGTTGAATTAGGCCACTGGCTCAAGATCCCCAGCCCCGCAGCTGCTACGTGGGTGTGGGGCTGACTGCTGCAGATCGTCACCAGCTCAAGCCCCCGGCCGTTCAGGGTGCGCTGCAGCTCGCCAAGTTGGCTTAGGCCGATACGCCAGGCCCCGGCCTCGAGCAGCAGTTGGCCCTCGATTGGCCCACTAGCGAGCAGGGCGCAACTATCGACCGCTTGCTGCACCAGAGCGGTCAAAGGGGTTTGGCAAGAGGCGGGCAGCACTAGTCGGTGGCTGCCTCGCCCAGATTCGTCTGCAACCAACAAGGCTCCCCGAGCAGGCTCCAACTCCATTCCCGGCCCTGTATCCATCCCCGGCCTTATCTCCATCCCCATTCCCTTTCAGCGACCCAGCAATTGGCGCAACTTAGGTGCCACCTCACCGGGATGGATCAGCCAGGCCAGCTCGACTGCAACAGTGAGGCTTTGCACCAGGCTTGAGCGCTGCTCCAGGGCCTGTAGGTGCTCGCCATCCCAAAGGCGCAGGCCACCCTTGTAGGGGTGATAACCGCGACTCTGGCGCTGCTGCAGGCCGCAGCTGGTTTCGGCGCTCAGGCCCTCTGCTTCGCTTAACTGCCTCGCTGCAGCCAGGAGCTCCAGTCGCTGGGCGGGGCTGCAGTGACTCACATCGGTGGCCTTGAGTAGACGCCGCTCCAGCAGTCGACCGCAAGGATCCTGCAGTTCGGCCGGGCCCTCTTCCATCCAGCGCATCAGGTGGTAGCCAGTGCGGATGTCGTCGTTGGCAAGAAACGACTCCAGATCGAGAGAGTCGCAGTGCCACAGCCAGCGGCCCATCACCTGGTCGGCCCAAACTCGCTTTGGTCCCAGGCGTCGGGCGGTGGCGATGGCCTGGTTGAGCAGCCAGTTGCACACCACGTTGAGCCGGTGGTTGTAGACGCTGCGATACATCAGGTTGCGCACCACCAGGTAGTGCTCCACGGCCATCAGGCCCTTTGGGGTGATCGCCAGCTGGCCATCGGGAGCCAAGGTGAAGGCGGCCAGGATCCGCTCGAGATCCAGCCGCCCGTAGGTAGTGCCCGTGCTGTAGCTATCGCGGACCAGATAATCGAGCCGGTCGCAGTCCAGCTGGCTGCTCACTAGGGCCTTGATCGCCGGGCAGGGGTGGCGGCCGTGCTCTAGCAGGTCGGCCACAACGCTGGCCGTGCCGGGGGCGTGGGCTTCGAGGCGGTCGCGCAAGGCTGGATGCTCCCGGATCAGCCGCCCCGACCAAGCCTCGTGGTGCAGCCCATACATCTCCTCTCCGGAGTGGCTCAGGGGAGCGTGGCCCACATCGTGCAGCAGCGCCGCGGCGTAGAGCACGGCTCGATGTTCCGCCAGTTCATGGTGGTGGCGCTCCAGCTGTTGCAGGGCTAGGCGGGCTAGGTGCAGCACCCCGAGGGAATGGGTGAAGCGGCTGGACTCGGCTCCATGGAAGGTCAGAAAGGCTGGGCCCAATTGACGTACTCGGCGCAAGCGCTGGAAGGGAGCGGAATCGATCAGCTCGATGGCCAGGGCTTCAGCTGGATCGGTGCGATCGAGTCGAATCGCTCCGTGCAGTGGATCGTGATACGTGCGCTCTCCCATATTCAGAGGGTCGCTTCAAGCCGGCTGGCCAGCAAGCGGCCAGCGGCATCAAGCCAGCTGTCACCCTCTCCGCCGGGATCTAAGGGTTCGGGTTCGGGCAGCACTAGATCAGGGGCGATTCCCTGGTGCTGAATGTCCCTGCCACTGGGGGTGAGATAACGGGCCACGGTTACGGCCAGGCCACTGGTGTCGCCCAGGGGTATCAGGGTCTGAATCAGCCCTTTGCCGAAGGTTTGAGCTCCCACCAGCTCACTGCGGCCATTGTCTTGAAGTGCTCCCGCCAGGATTTCGCTGGCACTAGCTGTGCCGCCGTTCACCAGGGTGAGCATCGGCCCGTCGAAGAGCACGCCGGGGTTGGCCTGTTGGGGCGAGCTGAGTCCATCACGGTCCTGGGTTTCCACGATGGGCTCGCCATTGAGCAGGTCGTCGGCCACGGCTAAGCCGGCGCTCACCAGCCCGCCGGAGTTGTTGCGCAGATCAAGAATCAGCCCCTCGATCGCCTTGCTGTTGAGATCGGCGAGGGCTTCCTGCACGTCCTGGGGCACCGGTTCAGAAAATTGGGTGATACGCAGGTAGCCGAGGGTGTGCTCTCCCACCCGCAGCCGCTTGCTGCGCACCGGACGCAGCTCCACCTCCCGCCGTTCGAGCTCCACTTCGCTCCGCTGTCCTTGCATGTTGAGTTGCACCAGCACCCGGCTCCCGGCGGGGCCGCGCAGGGCGGCTGCGGTGCGTTCCAGCCCCAGCCCCCCAGTGTCCTGGCCATCTACCTGCAGTACCTCGGCGCCACTGGGGATAAGGGCTTCAGCGGCGGGGGAGCCGTCCAGGGGGGCGATCACAACGATTGCTTGGTCGTTGCTGCGCAAGCCCAGCTGCAGTCCCACTCCGGTCACGGTGCCCTGCGTGTTGGAGCGCAGGGTGGCGTAGTCGGCAGGCCGCAAAAGGCGGGTATAGGGATCCCCAAGGGGGTTGAGCATTGATTCGATGGCGTCGTAGGCATCGCCTGAGCTGTTGATTGGTTGCTCGAGCGCTTTTTGGCGCAGCCGCTTCCAATGCACCGTTTCAAAGCGTCCTGGATCCACGTAGCTCTGGTTCACCAGGCGCCACGCCTCAACCACCAGCTGCTGGGTATCGCTGAGGGCCAAGGCCGTTGCGCAGTTGGCTGCCAGCAGGGCCAGGCCCAGCACGGTGCCAAGCAAATGCTGCAGCAGTGTTGCCGAGCGGTTTTTCACGGCTGTTGCAAACGGTTTAGAAGGCGCTGGCCTAAAGGGCGGGGCACTCACAAGCGGCTCGAGGTCATCGGTAGACTCTCGCAACCAAACCTCCCAGCTGCATGGCGAACACTCCTGCTGGAAACTCCGGACAGGCTTCGAACCCGGTTTACAACTGGTTCGACGAGCGCCTTGAGATCCAGTCGATTGCCGACGACATCTCGTCGAAATACGTGCCACCCCACGTCAACATTTTTTACTGCCTGGGCGGCATCACCCTGGTGTGCTTCCTGATCCAGTTCGCCACTGGGTTTGCGATGACCTTCTATTACAAGCCAACGGTGGCCGAGGCCTATTCCTCTGTCCAGTACCTAATGACCGACGTCAGCTTTGGCTGGTTGATCAGGTCTGTGCACCGCTGGAGCGCCTCGATGATGGTGCTGATGCTGATCCTGCACGTCTTCCGCGTTTATCTCACCGGTGGTTTCAAGCGCCCCAGGGAGCTCACCTGGGTTACGGGCGTCACCATGGCAGTGATCACTGTTTCCTTCGGCGTTACCGGCTACTCCTTGCCTTGGGATCAACTCGGCTACTGGGCCGTCAAAATTGTTTCTGGAGTCCCGGCGGCTGTTCCGGTCATCGGTGATTTCATGGTTGAGCTTCTCCGCGGTGGAGAGAGCGTTGGTCAGTCCACCCTGACCCGCTTTTACAGCCTGCACACCTTCGTGATGCCTTGGCTGCTTGCCGTTTTCATGCTGATGCACTTCCTGATGATCCGGAAGCAGGGCATCTCTGGTCCCTTGTGACCTATTGATTCGAGGCCTCTCGCCTCCCGAATCTCACCCCTTAAGCTCCACACCATCACCACAAAGATCCCTGCTGCCGGCAGCTGCCATGCACATCCTTAAGAAGCCCGATCTCACCGATCCCAAGCTCCGCGCCAAGTTGGCGAAGGGCATGGGTCACAACTACTACGGTGAGCCAGCCTGGCCCAACGATCTCCTCTACATGTTCCCCGTGGTAATCCTCGGGACCATTGGCTGCATGGTTGGTCTGGCAGTCATGGATCCGGCCATGCTGGGCGACAAGGCTGACCCGTTTGCAACCCCGCTCGAGATCCTGCCTGAGTGGTACCTGTATCCGGTCTTCCAGATTCTCAGGGTCGTTCCTAACAAGCTTTTGGGCATTGCCCTGCAGACGATGATCCCCCTGGGCCTGATGCTGGTGCCCTTCATTGAGAGTTTCAATAAGTTTCAGAATCCTTTCCGCAGGCCCGTGGCCATGGCCACCTTCTTGTTCGGCACGGTGTTTGCGATTTATCTCGGCATTGGCGCAGCTATGCCGATCGACAAGTCACTCACCCTTGGTCTGTTCTGAGATTTAGGAGCAAATCAGCCCAGGCATTCTGTCTAGGTCCCCTCATTAAGCCGCGACTTTGGTCGCGGCTTTTTTTATGGCATGAATAGAGAGGCTCTTTCAGCTGCTTTGGCCCGTCCCTGGCAGAGCTCTGGGAGCCTCCCTGCCCCAGTGGCTTCCCCTGTTGGCCAACTCTTGGCGCATTTGGCGCTGAAAGGCCTGCAGCGGCGCCAGGGGGAAGACGGCAAATGGAATGCACCTAAATGCCTGGCCGCAATGGTTTTGGCTTGATGCGCTGTCGCGCTCGATACGGGTCCTTGCCAAAGGGTCGTAGGAGGTGATATGTTTTTGGACTGCGCGCAAGGGGGAAGATCCCGAAGCGAGCAGGCTTACGACGAAGAAGGCGAGAGCCGACGGTGTTGTAAGTTTTCTGAGTCGCTGAGAGGCGACGTTCCGCCGAGAACTCCCGAGAGGGGGAGGAAGCGGAAGCACCTGGACAACTAAAAAGTTTAGGAACTGACGCTTTCACTGCGTCACGGATCAAAGGAGCCTGCACCGCCTGAGAGGGAGGGTGTTGGAGCTTTGGTTTTATTGGCTGAGAGATCAGCTAGTGACGGAAATAGCAGTGAAGGTGTGAGGTCCCGTCAAAAAAGAACAAGCGTGACGCGCCTGTTGGTTGGTTTTTGTTGTCTTCTCACGAGGGAACAGGAGCTGGTGTGCCGATGGGAGAGGCGAGCGCGACCGGATCTGGGATTCGGGAAAGTCAAGAGGAAAGAAATTTCTGAATGCACTCTTTGAAACCTTCTGTCAGAGGAAGGGGCTCCAACTGTGAGACCTGCGCCAGTGGGTTGAAGCGGGTGAGAAGCAATTCAGGTTGAGGCGAAAGCCGATAGGACGTGAACTACAACGGAGAGTTTGATCCTGGCTCAGGATGAACGCTGGCGGCGTGCTTAACACATGCAAGTCGAACGAACCTTCGGGTTAGTGGCGGACGGGTGAGTAACGCGTGAGAATCTGCCCTCAGG
>NZ_JAGQBL010000024.1:0-11203 GCF_024345615.1 Cyanobium sp. Maggiore-St4-Cus | reverse complement strand
CACGGCAGAACAGCAGCCAGGGCGAAAAATATGGGTTTGGATCAAATGAGCGCATCGCCTCAGCACCGTGAAGATCCGGGTGGCGTGAAATAAGTTCTTTTAGGCCTTGATAATAGGTGTCAAGATAATTTTGATCCTGCAGTAGTGGCTGAAAATCAAGCACTGCGACCAGCTTGCCGCGGGTGCCGAACCAAAGGAGATCGATTCCCATAAGGGGCTGATCGTTGTTGTATTCGGGATAGGCCACCGAATTCAACACTTGCAGGCTGTCCCCCGCGTCCATCCTGGTCACCCGCCAGCGCCGGAACCCAGGCACCTGCCAGAGCCAGCTTTGGATCACGCTCTGCCTCTTCGGGGAGCGACATTCAGCTAGCCCATCGGGTGGGGCAATGGGCTGCGCTCCAGACCGTTCCAGCCTGCTATTGAGCTCTTGCAAAAAAGGGTCAAACATCTCGGAGCGCTCAGGAGCAGGGTGGGTTAACGGAAACCGGCGGCCATGGAATCGGCGCTTTCCCGAAGCGACTGCAGAGTTGCGTCGGAGGGGCAACGAAGCTCCGTGCAGTAGGTGGTCATCGACACACCATCGAGACACTGCACTGAGCTCACCCGCATTCGCACCTGATCCGTGACGAACCAGCAGCGCTCCGTGCCGACATTGCTGTCATAGCGCGTGGTAACGGTCATGACGCCATCAGTTGAAAAGGTGTATTGACTGAGGACGGGCTGCTTCTCCACGTAGCCCTTGTCACGGACCAGAAAACCCTGAGTGGGATCTCCTGCCAGAGGGATATCTATTAATACAGCCGCTTGATCATCTGTTCTGGCTAGGGGTTTAAGATTGCTCTCCCACCAGAAACGGGCCCCTCCTGCTGCCAGTAGAGGGTTGATATTAAGAGTTAGACATATCTGCTCGACAGCTGGATCCTCAGCGGAGAAGGGCTCGATAACAAGATTGGAATCGCCGAATTCATCATCTTGGTGGTCGAGGTGGTGCACAGCCCGTCGCGTCAGCCAGGTCCCTCGACTGGCCGCCAAGAACTGGTCCATCGTTCGGGCTGGGTCCATGGGTGCCACGGGCGTGTGAGGGGGATGGGAGTTAGTCCTGCTCGGACTTCTGGGACTCAAGCTGAGCCAGAATTGCTTCTAACTTCTGCAGCTCGGGATGCTGAGCCAGGGTGAAGTCCACTTGCTTCTGAGGGAGCTTCAGTCTTTGCCCCATGCCGATCACATCTTTGATAAGTCGATCGCGGTAGGCCGCTAGCTGATCAATCGACTCCTCCAACTCCTGCCGGCTGGGATCGGATGCGTTGATTGCAGACGTGTCGGCGCGAGGGGGAGTGCCGTCGGTCATGGCTTGGATTGGGCGACTGTCAGCATACGGAGCCATCCGCTGCGCTCCACTAGAGCAGCTTCAAATGGGTCGCATCCATGGTGAAAATGGAAGAAAAGATAAATCTCCTGGTGCTTTGTTCCGCGATTAGGCGGGAGTGCGTGCCTTCCCCCTGCCAAAACCCTTTGCCAGCGCTGCCTTTTCAAGTCCGAGCGCGATGGGTGACGAAAGTTTGCATGATTGCTTTGATCGGGGTCCTGAGGCGGGAGATGACCGTAGTTTCCCCTTACGCCTTCCCCGAGAGGCAGCTAAGCCATACAGACCTGAACAGATCTAACGATCTTTACTGGCTGTCAATTGGCTAAGCACAAGCACCCCTGGCCCCTTTCCCATGCTCGACGCCTTTTCACGCGCTGTCGTCAGCGCAGATTCGAAGACTGCCCCTATTGGAGGCGGTGAGCTCGCTGCTCTCCGTAACTATGTTGCTGAGGGAAATAAGCGTCTAGACGCTGTTAACGCCATCACCAGCAATGCCTCCTGCATCGTTTCAGATGCAGTCACCGGCATGATCTGCGAAAACACTGGCCTGATCCAGGCTGGTGGCAACTGCTATCCCAACCGCCGCATGGCCGCATGCCTGCGCGATGGCGAAATTGTGCTTCGCTACATCAGCTACGCGCTGCTGGCAGGCGACGCATCGGTTTTGGACGACCGCTGCCTGAACGGCCTCAAGGAGACCTACATCGCTCTGGGCGTTCCCCTTCAGTCTGCCGCTCGCGCCGTGGCCATCATGAAGGCTTCTTCCACAGCTCACATCAACGAGACAAACACCACCGGCACCAACCCTGTGGAAACCCGTTTCCGCAAGATGGAAACCGTTCAGGGCGACTGCTCCGCTCTAGTGGCTGAAGCTGCTACCTACTTTGACCGTGTGATCAGCGGCCTCAGCTGATTCATCCGAAGAGATTGCTTTTTTTAAACCACTACTACTCAATTAAACGAGGATCTTCACGATGAAGTCTGTTGTGACCACTGTTGTGACCGCCGCTGATGCCGCTGGTCGCTTCCCCTCCCAGAACGACCTGGAAGCTGTTCAGGGCAACATTCAGCGAGCTACTGCTCGCCTTGAAGCTGCTGAAAAGCTGGCCGCCGGTCTGGACAAAGTGACCAAGGAAGCTGGTGACGCCTGCTTCAGCAAGTACCCCTACCTCAAGCAAGCCGGCGAAGCTGGTGAGAACCAGGTCAAGGTGGACAAGTGCTACCGCGACATCGCTCACTATCTGCGTCTGATCAACTACTGCCTGGTTGTGGGCGGCACCGGCCCTCTCGATGAGTGGGGCATTGCCGGAGCCCGTGAGGTGTACCGCACCCTGCGTCTGCCTACCGCTGCTTACGTGGAAGCGCTCACCTTCACCCGCGATCGGGCTTGCTCCCCTCGTGACATGAGCCCCCAGGCTCTCAATGAGTTGAAGTCGTACCTTGATTACGCCATCAACGCCCTCTCCTGATCAGTTTCTGATTAATTGTTGAGGATAAACCAGGGAGGCCTTCGGGCCTCCTTTTTTGTGTGAAAATTAGCCGTCGCCTACCCCCTCTCCTCGATGGAAATGGAAGCATTAGATATCTTATTTGATGATCTTGCCCACCCTAATCCTTATATTCAAAGCCAGGCTTTTATGGCTATGGTCAGGGATTGGCCTCAGCAAGCTCTACCTCGCCTGCTTGGTTTGTTGGCCCAACCGGATATAGCTTTACGCAGGGCTTCTGTCCGTGGTATTGGCGCCTTTGGCGCGGCAGCCTTGCTGCCCTTAGCGGATCTTCTTATGGCTAGCACGGACAGCACTATCCGCGCCAGCTGCGTGAAGGCCTATGCCCAGGTGGCTTCAAACCAGCCTGGGATCCATTTCCCCGAGACAGCGATGCAGGCTCTCGAGGAGGCACTTAGCGACGACTCACCGGTTGTGGCTGTTGCTTCGGTGATGGCCCTTGGGCAGGTTGGTGGGCAGGCGGTGCCGCTGTTGCTAAGAGTGGTGGGCGGTGATAATCCAGCCCAGGCGGTAGCAGCTGTCAATGCACTCGCCCAGATTGATGATCCTGCAATTGAACCGACTCTTAAGGATCTGCAGCACCAACCAAAGTTAGATAGTTATGTGCGAGAGACCCTTGAATCAGCCTTGGCTCGAATAAGGGAACTGCAAGCACGTCAACCTCAGCCGGGCTGACGCGAGACGATTGTTATCCTCACTTGCTTAGCTGACTGATCGCTAGCTCTAGCACTAATCTGACACCAGGTTGTACTTCCTGTTCCACACTTGCTTTTAAGTCAGGCAATGCATCCCTGGCCCCTAGCTTCATCAGCGATAGAGCAGCGTTTTTGCGAACCTGTTCTTCCGAGTCGGTGAGCAGGGGGAGCAGGCGCGGGCAGGCCCATTCTGGCTCCTGCAACTTCCCCATCAGCGTTGCAGCTTCTGCCCGCACTTCGGAGTCCAGGTCATCCAGCGCGGTTAGAAGCAGCTGTCTCGCCTCGTCATCCCCCAAAGACTGGATCTGTTCGCCGAGAGCTGCTATTGCTGCCGCTCTTATCCTGGCATCCGGCGAGCTGGCTGCTTGGCGAAGCGCTTCGGGCGCCTTGGCGCCGATAAAAGCGATCCCCCAGCTGGCCAGCCCCTGTTGCATGGCCGAAGCTTTTGGATGAACCAGCACTGAGAGGAGTGGATTGAGAGCCTGCTCGCCGACTGCAGCCATCGCTCCGACCGCTGATCCCTGCACAACGGGATCCGAATCTGAGAGTAGGGTTTCGAGTAAAACGGGCAAGGCAGCTGGATCTGCAATCAGGGTCAGAGTCTTAGCTGCAGCGCGTCGAACGGTGACGTTGTCGTGAGACTGCAATGCACGGCAGAGAGTTGGCACCGCTGCAGCACCCACTGCTCCAAGGCTTTCGGCAAAGGTGAGCCGCATCAAGCCCCTGGTATCGCCGAGACCAGCCACCATGCGCTCAATAGCTGGGGTGTCGGATGAAGGAACTAACCCCTGACGAAGTTGGGAACGAAGCTCTGCAGCAAGAATGTTGGCTTCCTCAACGCTCAGTTGCTGGATTCCAGATGCGGGGGTAGCGGACAGCTCGGCAGACAAGGGTCCCTCCTATTGAACTAATTATCAGGGATAGCCGCCGCGATCCTATGGTGGGCTTAACAAGATCAGGACATGACACGCTTTTTGCTCTCCCACAACCTTCAGGTGGTTTCCGACAACCTGAAGGGCTTGAATTCCGCGGAACTGGCGGCTGGTCTCGTTGCACACCTGTCCACCGATGTCCGGGTTCAGGCAGTCAGCCACCCTCACTGGTTGGTTCAGGTGGAAGCCGACCTGCTGCCCGTCGATTTGGCCAATGCCGTACTCCTGGCCTGGCGACAGCTTCGCTGCTCTGCAGGTGCTACTGATCATGATTGCCAGCTGTTGGCCTTAGGTGGACGCAAGGACGATCAAGGCGCCTCTGGAGCGTTGCTGCAGCAGAGTGACTGGGGGGTCGATGTGGTGGAGACTCTGAACACCGCCGCTTTCCTTCAGTCAATCAACTGGGATCTGCTCAAACAGGGGCGTGCTCCTGATGGTGTGTTCGAGCTTCAAGGCTGAGCTGGGCTATTTGCGGCGGCGGCGAGGTGATTGCTGTCCAGACTTGGGTGATTCGCCTGGCTCCATTGCCGCTTTGGCGGCCACTGCGGAAACTGAGCTGGCCCCCTCCATCAGCCCCACCGACGAAACTGGGATTCCGTTCTGGTGTAGTTGCTGCATAGTCTGGCTCAGCATATGGAGCGGAACTCGCAGCTTCTGAGCAACCCTCTGGGGAGTTTCAGATTTGATGCTTGTAACAAGAAGAAGTGCACCACATTGATGGGGTCCCATTGTGCCTCTAATTTAGATGGGTTCATATTGAACGCTTCCTGGCTGGGTTGCATCAAGACACATAACTCTTAAACTTTCAGCGCTCTTGCCCTGCCGGCTATCAGAGTTGGAAGCAGCTCTGCTTTGAGCTCCACAGCCGCGTCCACTTTGACTTCTGAGGACAGTATTTTGGCAAGCTCCAGCAACAGTTACGACAATATCCATCCCGGGCTCAGCCACCATGATGCGCTAGCGATTCTTGAACAATCTCTTGACTCGCTTGATTCTGCCAGCGACTACTACATGGCGGCCGCCCATCTCGTGAATTTCCCCGGCGATAAAACGGAGGAGGCATTATTGAGGCTCATTGATAATTCTTCGGGCGAACAGGCGGTTAACCTTGCGCGCCGCAAAGCGGTCGAAGTTTTGGGCCGGCTTGGGGTTCAACGGGCCATCCCCAGCATTGGGCGTTGCCTAAGGAGCAATGATCACTATCTCGTTGAAAATGCCGCCTGGGCCCTTCTTCAGCTCAATTGCCAGGATGTTGAACTCCATCAGGCAATGCTCCCGCTGCTCAATGATCCAGGCCAGAGCCGCCGGGTTCTTATCCAGGCTCTTGTGGGGTTAGAAGTGCATGCGGCCTTGCCCGTACTTCAATCGCTGCAAGATGAGGCGAATCCAGGGGTTCGCGGCGCTGCTTTGGCCGGGGTTGCACAGCTCAGTGGAGATGGCAGTCGCCTTCAAGAATTGGAAGACCACCTGACCCTGCCTAACCAAATGGACCGGCAGTCGGCGATTCAGGATTTAATTGACTGTCGGGCTACATATCTATTGCCTTCGATTCTCAAGGCGCCCGTGTCCCCTGTGTTCAGGTTGCGCGCTCTGCGGACACTCTGGCCGGGCCAAGACAAAGAACACGCAGGCATTGACCTGCTTACTTGTTTAGATTCGCTGATGTGGGATCAGCCAGAAGGTTTGGTCTTGGCGCACTGCTACGACACTGAACCAACCATATTATTTTTATTTGATGAGTTTTTTGGTACTGACTTTAGCCGTTGCTACCTAGCATTGTCCACATTGAAGCATAGGCCAGTAGAAGAGCTCTGGCCTGTTTTCTGGAAGCGATGGCAGGAGGATGCTTATAATGACTATGGTGCTCATTATTTCTTCATTCAGCTTCTTGGCAGTGTGGATATCTGGCCTTCCGCTGCTACTCCTGTCATTGAGGCATTGCTGCTGGAAGCTATGAACAGCAAGCGCCCACAATTCGGTAAATCAAGAGCGGCTGCTTGCTTGGCTTTGAATAAACACTTTCCTGATATATGGTGCAAAAGTGTGAGGCAGCTTTTGTCCTCCGATTTCACGCCAAGCTGGGAGCTACGTTATGCTGCATTGATAGGTCTTGATTCAATTGATGTTGGGAATAACCATGAAATAATTCAGCTATTACAGAATGCTTTTGCCGTGCAGGATCCTGATATTTTTGTAGATCGTAGGCGTCAACTGCTTATTTCCGAAAACCGGGTCTGAAAGGACCCACGTTCAGCCCAGTAGCGCTGAATTTCCAGGCCTTTGGGTCTTGGCACAGCTGCTTCAGCTCTCAGTATCTTGAATGTTCGACGGGGCCCCATGGGCCAGTTTCCGATTGCTCTTACAGACCGCACTTGCCCATCAAGCATATTTAGACAGGCTTCAAAACGCTCAAGCTGACTATGATCAATTGTTTCAAAAATAAAGTCTTGGCCTTGGCAAATTAGGTGCTGCGAGCGAATCCAGCTACGGAATTGCTGGATAGCTGGTCCGTCAGCTTGCATGGTTTCTGTTTTATCCAATTTGTTCAGATTCTTCTCCCTTATGATTACTTAGACGTGCCCATTCAGCTGTGACTTCATTCTCAAAGCTAGCCACGCGTTCAAAACGTAGTGGCCCATGTTCGGAGCCCCATTGCAAGGTATTGGTAGCTGGATCAAAACCCTGATCTCTACTAATCCAGTTTTCATGATCAACCAACACCTCGCTCACTAGATAGGTAGGCCGCCCATCACGTGGTACTAGGCATTTATTACCAGGCTCTACCTTTCCGCTGAAGCAACCCGGTGTCGTCTCTTGGAAATGCATCGCACAACCGCAGCGTTGTTTGAGGCGATCAATATGAATAAGCTTGAGCAGTTTAGGCGTGAAGCCTGCTCCAGCTAAGCGAATTGGTTGGTCGAATCCAAAATTCTCAACAATCTGCACCTTCTCGGTCGAAATTAGCCGATGTACGCCTTGCCTATATGGTCGCCAAGGATCGTGCCCATAGCTCTGCTCGGAGTAAAAACCAGGGCCCTGAAATACTTCCCAAGGCAGAGGGCGAAAATAGATGTTAATATGGGCAAAATTTACAGGATCGCGCTGTGACTGAGAGAAATTACTGTAGTGTCCGGCTAGAATTTTTGCGAATTTTAGGGTAATACTTATCATGGCGAGCTCTACTGGCTGAAGGAATCTAACCGTCTGATTTCGGATGCGAAGGATGTTTGCAGTATTCCTGAGCCGGCTGAAGTTCGTAGCACTGATGAGCGGCAGCGAACATTCTCAGATACGAACCAGATCCTTTCCTCTGCAATCGATTGACCATATTGGGTAGTGAGTATAAAAGTATCATCTTCTAAAAAAGCATAGTTTGATACTGCTTGCTCGGCCTCTGCGTATCCAGTGCTTCGCAGTAAGATTCCTTTTTGATTATCAGTTGGGATTGGAACGAGTACGCATGATCCTGCTGATACTTCACTGGGGCCATCTGGCTCCCAGTCACTTTCTGCATTCCATTCCATTCGGAATGGCAGAAGGGGTTTGGCGTCGTGTATTTTGCAGTCTCTAATTAACTTAAGTACCAACGGATCTTGGAGTCCAATTGGTTCAATCAATACTGAACTGCGAACATCCTCAAATTGCTGAAACGCAAGAGAATGTCCACTTCTCATGGATCGCCAGCGGCCTAGGCTACGAGCTACAAAAGATTCCAGCTGCATCAACGCTGCTCAGGCCTTGTTTCTGTGAGTGGTCCTTGCAACTGGCAGACGACCTGCCTGAACCATGTGTACCCATGTATCGATCATCATGTTGATCGCAGGCTGCGTTTCTTCAGTGCTCCGATCAATCTGAGTGCACTCTGCTTTGCGATAGTCTTTGTCCTTTAAATTCATGGATTGCAGCCTGAGTGCTTGCTGTTGATGCTTTTGGGAGGCGATTCAAAGCCTTATTATATATATTAAGGCTTTGAATCGCCTCCGGTTTGGTTTGATTTAGGATTCCTTTACTGAGGCGATGCGACCTCCGCGTCGATGAATTGATTGGATGGCTGATGATAGTGAGCTGAAGGGAACGGTTGTCGTTTGCGTTACCCGTCGATTTAGGCCGACTGGATTAACGCTTGTCCAGCGAATAGCGTAGCGCTGCTTGTTGCGACCTCCTGGGCCGGGAGTCTTTTGACTGCCTCCGGGGGCTGATCTGGTCGCCAGGCTGACTAATAATTGTGATTGCCCGTCACCATCAAAACTTGCAAAGCCTGAAGTCAAGGCACGTGTTCTGTTATATGTAAGGTTGGATTCACCTTTCTGGCTTGCCACTCCCCTGTCATAAGGTACTGTATCAAAGCCAAAGACCTCTAGATACTCGGCTCCGTATATATAGCTGTTGATTTCTGCTTCGTATCCTTCTGTGGCCAGGAGCTGAACATGCTTGCTCAGTTCAGCTTGATTTCGTGGGGCGCGGCCTAGGAGATGCTTGAAGTTTAGTTCAACAAACCGATAGGGACCATTTGCATCAAAAAAGAGACGCCGATAGCTGTCGGACAGGGCTAGGGCATTGATCAGCCCCTGCACAGTGAGGTCGCCGTTGATGAATAGACTCTCTGCAGAGACTGAGAGCTCTTCATCAAAGAGGTGGGCATTGCCAAATACTTGGCGGTAGGCGGCTTTCAGCTGGGCTTGAGCTTCTGATTGGCGTAAACCTGAATTGGGCCGGCCAAGAGTTTCGATTTCCATTGTTTTTGGGTTGGTAGGGGGAGAGGGAGTGAAGAAGTTAGCTATTGTTCCGAAAAATGAGCCATAGTCATCTAGGTGATTTCGGTCACAGAAATGATCTGACCACCGCGTCTATGGATGTATCCCAGTTGGCTTGTAATGTCATTGCCGCTTACTACGTAGCTGGCGTTCGGGTTGCGTTGGCGGCCGCCTGCAGGCTGGGCATTGACGACAATACGGAACCGCTTGGATGTGGGATCAGCTGATCCAGAGGCTGCACCAAGCCTGTTAATCCGTACGGTTGTATTTGTCCAGTTTGTAGGTGCAGATCTTGTTGCTACCGAATTTAGCAGGCTTGAGGCACATTGAATGGTGTCACTGGCCGCATAGCCTTGAACTAGTGCTATGTGTCGATTAAAGGAAACCTGTTCGCGACCATTTTCAGTTGCTACACGCAGGTAGGGAACAGTATTCTCGCCGAAGGTGTTCTGATACTCTTCGCTATCAACGTAGCTGTTGATTTCTGCGTCATAGCCGTGAATGGCTAGCCTTTGTAGATGCTCACTCATCTCGGCCTGAGATGCGGGTGCACGCCCCAAAATATGTTTGAAATTCAGCTCAACAAAACGGTAGGGAGCATTTGTTTCGAAGAAGCGACGGCGATAGTCTGCAGAGAGTCCAATAGCTCTTATAAATTCACGGGTGCTGAGCCTTCCCTCAGCAAACTGGCTTTCTGCTGTTAAGTTGCGCTCGCTGTCCATTACATGGGGATTGCCCAGCACTTGGCGGTATACCGAGCGGATCAGCGCAGTAATCTGATCTGCTGAATCACCGTTGCAGCGCTCGAATACTTCCTGCTGGCGCTGGCCAAGCCCAAAGCCAACGTATAGATCACCACGCATCGGTGTCGAGTCGCCTCCATCGGCACTGTTCCGCTTGACAGGCACTAACATTCCGTTCGAACCAGCCGCTGTTCTACCCATCTGACTTAGGGAACCAGATCGGTAAACCTGTGCAGGTACTTTTATTGAGAGCCTGTAGCCGCTAACTAGATTGCCTAGCAGTTGACTTTTGGTTCCTACGGCTGTGTCGCTGCCAGCGAAATTCTGCTCAAGTGCTGCGATCCTGTTGAACGCTGCTTGAGGCTGGCCTACTGGTGAGTTCCAGCTTGTTGGGTATGGAACTGTTTCCTCGCCAAAGGACTTTAGATACTCATCGGAATCAAGATAGCTATTGATTTCTTCCGTGAAGCCACTTGTGGCGATTAATGCCACATGGCTAGCAACCTCTGCTTGATTCTGGGGGGGGCGTCCCAGCAAATGCTTGAAGTTAAGCTCAACTGCTCGATGCGGAGACACGGCATCAAAGAAGCGTGAGCGATAAAAATCGGATTGGGCCAATCTTCGTACGAATTCCCGTACGTTTATGTCCCCATTGCGTAATTTTGATTCGGCACTCAGCAGGCGCTCGCTTTCCATCGGCTGAACATTGCCGAACACCTGCCGGTATGCAGCTCTTACTGCGATGTGAAAAGCAGCATTGTCGTTTGCGGTGAATGCTGACGGCGTATTTAGTAGCTGCTGGTTGCGAAATTGATCTTCGCTTGTGGCAGTTTCTACGGCATCAGTTCTTTGTCGAGAAAATCTTGCTGGTGCTTCAAGTAGCTGAGTGGCTCCGAAGTCAAGTGAATTGCTTTGATTTGCTGTCATGGGGCTATGGGATTGGCGGACTTGCTTTGTTGATTGGAATATAAGTTGTTAGATGTTTTTGGGACATCTAATTCCTTTGTTTTTTGCTGATTTGGGAGCTCTGTTATTAAATAGGGCTGGTTTTGGCAATGGATCAGCTTAATGGTGTGATGCTTGCGATCTTGCCGCCTTCGCGGTGAATAAGCTGATACTGCTCAGATAGCTTGTTGAATGGGACGAAGAGTACTCTGTTTGCTTTCCTATAGCGTGATGTGGGGCGCACGTTATTGGCCCTG
>NZ_JAGQBL010000023.1:0-16154 GCF_024345615.1 Cyanobium sp. Maggiore-St4-Cus | reverse complement strand
CAGGTGGAGCCCGACCACCCAGTGCTGATCGACCAAGACCAGGATAACGCCATCGAAGTGGATGTGGAGGCCCTTTGCGATCGGGAGGGGGTAGTGGTGATCGGCGGTGTAATGGAGCACATCGAGCCGGCGGGCATCCACTCGGGCGATTCGGCCTGCTGGCTGCCGTCGGTGAGCCTGAGCGAGGCAGCCCTGGCCACGATCCGCGAGTGGAGCCGGGCCCTGGCCCTGGCCCTTGGGGTGCGCGGCCTGATCAACCTGCAGTTCGCAGTGCAAATCGATCCTGAGCAGGGCGAGCGGGTGTTCATCATCGAGGCCAATCCCCGTGCTTCCCGCACGGTGCCGTTTGTGGCCAAGGCCACCGGCGTGCCCCTGGCCAAGGTGGCCAGCCAGCTGATGGCCGGCCGCACCCTGGCGGAGCTGGGTCTCACGGCCGAGCCCATCCCGCCTCTGCAAACCGTCAAGGAGGCGGTGCTGCCGTTCAAGCGCTTCCCGGGTTCCGACACGTTGCTGGGTCCTGAAATGCGCAGCACCGGCGAGGTGATGGGCATCGCCAGCAGCGCCGGCATGGCCTATGCCAAGGCCGAGTTGGCCGCAGGCGAGGCCCTGCCCACCAGCGGCACGGTGTTTCTCTCCACCCACGACCGCGACAAGCAGGCCCTGCTGCCTGTGGCGGAGCGGCTGGTGGGGCTGGGCTTTGACCTGATCGCCACCGGCGGCACCGCCGAGGCCCTGCGAGCCGCTGGCCTGCAGGTGGAATCAATCCTCAAGGTGCATGAGGGCCGTCCCAATATTGAAGACGCGATCCGCTCGGCCCGCATTCAGCTGATCATCAACACCCCGATCGGCCGCCAGGCTGCCCACGACGACAAATATCTGCGCCGGGCCGCCCTCGACTACGCCGTGCCGACGGTGACAACCCTTGCCGGGGCCCGGGCCGCTGTCGAGGCGATCACGGCGTTGCAGCAGCAGAAGATTGAGGTGAATGCCCTGCAGGACATCCACCCCGGACTCACTCGTTAGGGTTAGGGACCCGATAGATCCCGCCTTGACAGCCAGCACCCAAGTCAGCAACCAGATCACCTCAGGCAGCGACTGCACGGCGGCTTTCCGGGCCGCCTATGAAAATCGCTACACCTGGGAACCGGATTTCGGTGGCTATCAGGGCCGCTGCATCTGGGAGCAAGCCGGTGATGCGGGTGAAGACGGAAAGCGCGTAGAGGGCACCTTCGTGGTGGGCGCCGACCTCAAGGCCACGGTGGCTGGCGTCGCCGATGAGGAGATTCACAAGGCCCTGGCTTCCCAACTGTGGGAGGTGGCAATCCACCGGGTGCGGCGCAGCTTTGAGCAAACCCACGGTGCCAACACCTTCACCGCTGGCGATACCGATGCCGTGGGCACCGAGGTGGTTGTGGGCGGCAAGAACACCGGTGACCGTTACCGGATCCAGAACGACGTGGTGACGATGGTGCACCGCCACATCCACGGCACCGTGGTGACGATCTTCACCGAGAGCACAACAGACACCGGCAGCGGCTACCTGAGCCGCAGCTACACCAGCCAGTACAGCGACCCCGCCAGCGGCGAAGCTAAGGGTGGCACCAGCCGCTTCACCGACACCTTTGTGCCGCTGACCGAGGCTGGCCCCTGGGTGCTGAGCGAGCGGGTGGTTGAGACCGCTGCCCATGGCGACACGCCGGCCGGCCGCCAGGTGTTTCGTTTCGAGGATCTTGCCCCCTTGGCTTAGGCCAAGAGGCCGCTGCTAGGCACAATACAGCCATGTTTTCCCTTTGGATTGGTGCCTACGACCAGGGCCTGGCCTATGCCGGCCTAGCCCTGGGCACCTACCTGACGCTGCGCGTCCTCAACTTCCCAGACCTCACGGTGGACGGCTCCTTTGCCCTGGGAGGTGGCACCGCTGCGGTGTTGATCAGCCAGGGTGCCCCGGTGCCGGTGGCCTTGGGGCTGGCGATCTTGTTTGGCTGCCTGGCTGGCATGGTTACCGGCCTGATTCACACCCGGCTGGGTGTGAATGATTTGTTTGCAGGCATCCTCACCACCACGGGCCTTTATTCGATCACCCTGCGGCTGATGGGGCGCTCGAACATCCCCCTGTCTGAAACCCCAGCTGGAATTCTGGCCCTCCCCGATCTGGGCCTTGGCCTGGATGGTCAATGGGCCGTGGGATTAACCCTGGCGACCGTTGGGATGATCCTGCTGATCTCCTTCCTGATGGCCACAGATTTCGGCTTGTCTTTGCGCGCCTTGGGCAACAACCCCACCATGGCCCGCGCCAACGGCATCAACCAGCGCCGCGGGCTCACGGTGGGAATCGCTGCTGCTAATGGTCTGGTGGCCCTGGCCGGGGCGCTGGTTGCCACCTATCAGGGCTTTGCCGATGTGACCATGGGGATCGGCTCGTTGATCCTGGGACTAGGCATGGTGATCATTGGCGAAGCGGTGCTGCGGCCGCGCTCGCTGCCCTGGGCCCTGCTGGCGGTGTCGGTTGGAGCGATTTTGTTCCGCACCATGATCGCCATCGCCCTGCAGTTGGGCCTCGAACCGGTTGATCTCAAGTTGGCAACGGCCCTGCTGCTGCTTATAGCCCTGGCCTTCGGACGGCTGCGCATACCGGGTCTTTCGGCAGACCAGGGGAGGCAGGAGCAATGAGTTCCGCTACTGGTCTTAGCTCCTCTGGTCTCAGAGTGCCTGGTCTCAGTGTTGAAGAGCTCAGCTGGGGCCATCCCCTGCCTGGATCGGGCTGGCGGCAATTATTCAGCGGTTTCTCGCTGAGCTGCCCCCCCGGCCAGTTTCTGGTGGTGATTGGCAGCAACGGCTCCGGCAAGAGCACCCTGCTCAATCTGGTTGCTGGCACCCTGCGCCACAGCGCTGGCCGTATCCATCTGGGCGGTCGCCCCCTGCACCGCCTGCGAGATCACCAGCGGGCCCGCTGGATCGGCCGGGTGATGCAAAACCCCCTGGAGGGCACTTGTCCGGGGCTGACCGTGGCTGAAAACCTGCGGCTGGCGGAGCGGCGCAACAGGCCCGTCATGATTAATGGAGGCTTCCTGATTGGTGCCTTTGGTGGCATCCATCCCAATGGCGGCGACCGCAGGCGCTACCGCGAGCTGCTGGGCGAGCTGGGCTTGCCCCTGGCCGACCGCCTTGATGAACCGGTGGGTCAGCTTTCCGGTGGCCAGCGCCAGACCCTCAGCCTGGTGATGGCAACCCTGGGTTCACCGGATCTGCTGCTGCTTGATGAGCACACCGCTGCCCTTGACCCCCGGGCCGAAGCAACGGTGATGGCGCTCACCGACAGGTTGGTTCGTCAGCTGGGCACTACCGCCTTGATGGTGACCCACAGCCTCGAGCAGGCCCTGAGACACGGCGACAGGTTGGTGATGCTCCATGAGGGTGGCTTGATCGGCGACTGGAATGCTGCCGAGCGTGAATATCTCGACCCGGCCGCGTTGCGGGCGATGTATGGAGCAGCCATAGTTGCGCCGCAGTCTTCCAGTGCCACAGATGGGTCTTCAGCGTCGTGAATTTCTGACCCTGGCAGGGGCCGGGGTTGTCAGCACGGTGGTGCTCTCCGCCTGCGGCAAGCTTGGCGGTGGCACCAAGGTTAAAGGCCCCACCATCGGCATGCTGCAGATGGTGGAATCCCCGCCTCCAACCAACACCCGCAAAGGCTTTGAAGCGGCCCTTGCAGAAGCTGGCTACATCCCTGGCAAAAACGTCAACTTCATCCAGAAGGATGCCGCCGGCGAGCTGCCCAACACCACCTTGGTGATGAAGCAGTTTGTGGGCGACCAGGTGGACATGATCCTGGCGGTTGGCACACCGCCCCTGCAGGCCGCCATGAAGGTGGCCCCAGCAACCACTCCTGTGGTTTTCTGCTATTGCTCCAATCCCTGGGGTGCCGGCGCGGGCACGCCCCCGGGTGCAGTGGGTCAGCACAAGCCAAATGTGGTCGGCACGATCGGCACCAACCCGGTGGGCAAGGAGCTCGATTTGGCACGCCAAATCAACCCTGAGCTCAAGACCGTTGGCCTGATCTTCAACCCCGGCGAGCCCAACTCCGAATATGAAGCCAAGGTGCTCAAGGAGGAGGCAGCCAAACGCAACATCACCGTTGTGGAGCAGTCGGTGGCCAACTCCGGCGAAGTGCTGCAAGCCGCCCAAGTGCTGGCCGACAAGAAGGTAGAGGCCTTCGTGAAGATCGGCGATTACGCCACGATTCAGGGCTTTGGCTCGATCGCCAAGGTGGGTCTAGAGAAGAAGATTCCCGTGTATTCGGTGGATGCCGACGACATCAAGCTGCCCGGCTGCCTTGCCACGATCGGCTGGGCCTACTTCGATGACGGCTACGCAGCCGGCAAGCTGGCGGTGCGGGTATTGAAGGGAGAATCGCCGGCCAAGATGGCCTTCGAGCCCCTCACCAAAACGGAGTTGATGGTGAACAAGGCCACCGCCGCAGCGATCGGGGTAACCCTGCCTGAGGAGCTGATCAAGGAAGCCCAGAAGGTGGTGAGCTAGAGCCCACCCCCATCGCATCACCCCCTTTTCAAGGCAGGGGGGTGATGTTTTGCAGTTTGTCGTTGAGCTGGCTTGCCATAGCTTGGCGGCCAACGGCAAGCACTTTCAGGGTGTCTTCATGCATGCGTAGCTGGGCATCAGCTACTTGCATGCCACGCACCAGCTCCTTCATCTCATCCGGCAAGCCGTTGAGGTCGTAGCGCTTGCCCTCGAAGGTGAGCACGGGCGGCTGGTTGTCGGATTGCTGGGCGACGTTGTCCACGAGTGGCAAAAAATCTTCAGCCCTCAGGATACGGGTGGCAGGCCACCCGGTCGCTTGAAGAAAAACATCAGCAGCGGGCCCACCTGGGCTGCTTCCACCATCTCCCAGTTTTCTTTGCCGAGGGCATTGAGAAAAAACTGCAGCTGTTCAGCTGGGTGGCGTGGTTTGGTAGCTGCGGCGTCGTATTGCTGCGGGAATTCCTTCTTAAGAAACTCCGGGCTCAGGGCGCCGCCGAGCCGCTCACTATCTGCCTTGGGTGAGGGAGGACCCGGCGGATTGCCGCTCTCCACGTTGATGTGGATCACCCGGTATTCCCAAGACATCAGGCTTGCAGATGAATGAATTGGCGCTCGCAGAGCTCGCGGTAGCGGCCCGCCTGCGCCATCAGCTCATTGTGACTGCCCTGTTCGACGATGCGACCGCCATCGAGTACCAGGATTCTGTCTGCACCCTGCACGGTGGCTAGCCGGTGGGCAATCACCAGCACGGTGCGGCCCTCCATCGCCTGCTCCAGGCCTCGCTGCACCGCCTCCTCCGCTTCGGCATCGAGGGCGCTGGTGGCTTCATCAAGCAGCAGCACCGCCGGGTTGCCGAGCACGGCGCGGGCAATGGCTAGCCGTTGAAGCTGGCCGCCAGAGAAGTTGCTGCCCCGCTCTTCGATGCGGCTGGCGTAGCCCTGGGGCAGGGCCTCGATGAAGCCGGCGGCGTTGGCGAGGCTGGCGGCCTGGCGGATGGCAGCCTCGCTGGCGGGCCGGCCGAAGGCAATCGCTTCGGCCACCGTGCCAGAAAACACACTGCTTTGCTGGGGCACCAGGGCTACGGCGCGGCGCAGCTCCCGCGCCCGCAGATCGGCTAGGTCGTGGCCATCCAGCAGCACCCGGCCCTGCTGGGCGGTGTTAAAGCGCAGCAGCAGGGAAAACAGGGTGCTTTTGCCGGCGCCGGAGGGACCCACCAGGGCCACTACCTGGCCAGGCCGCACCTGCAGATTCAGGTCGTGCAGCACCGGTTGGGCGGGGTTGTAGCCGAAGCGCACCTGCTCGAGCACCAGCTCGCCGCGCACGCTGCCCAGCGGCTGGGCCGAGGGCCGGTCTGGAGCCTCCACCGGTTCGGCCTCGATCGCCCGCAGTCGCCGCAGCGAGGCCTGGCCCTGCTGAAACTCGTTGAAGTTGGTGGTGAGGTGCGAGATCGGGTCGATCAGCATCAGCAGGGCCGCCACGTAGCTGCTGAAGCCCTGGCTGTTGAGGCCACCGGCCTGAATCCGGGCGGCGCCGAGCAGCAGCACGGTGAGGATGCCGGCCGCTTCCAGAAAGCCCACCACCGGGTGCTGCAGGGCCAGCAGTTTGAGGGTGCGGTAGCGGGCCTGGCGGTGCAGGTCGATTTCGGTGTCGAAGCGCTGCTGCAGCCAAGGTTCGGCCGCGAAGGCCCGCACTAAGGGCAGCCCACCGATCGCTTCGCCCAGCAGGCCCGCCAGCTCGCTCACCTGCTTTTGGCTGCGTTCGGCGGCGGCCATTACCCGGGCGCCAAAGCTGCTTACCAGCAGCACCACCACTGGCGCCAGCAGCAGGGTGGCCAGGGCTAAGGGCCAATCGAGCCACACCATGTAGCCGAGCACCACCACCAGCTGCAGGGCGCTGGGGGTGGTGTCTTGAATGGTTTTGTAGATCACCTCGCCCACCCGGTCCGCGTCTTCGGTGAGGCGATAGGTGAGGTCGCCGGCTGAGAGCTTCTCGAGGGCGCCGAATTCCAGCCGTTGCAGGCGGGCAAATAGGCCCCGCCGCAACTCCTGACTAACCCGCAGGGCGGGCCCGGCCAGCAGGGTGTCCTGGCCGAACTGGGCCGCCTTTTGCACCAAAAACAGTCCCAGAGCCGCGGCGATAGTGCGCAGCACCACTGGGAAGTTGCCAGCGCCGATGGCTGGAATCAGCTGGCCCGCCAGCCAGGCGAGCAGCGGCCAGCAAGTCACATAGATCACCATGCATAGCCCACCTGCCAGCAGGCGCCGGCGGTGGGGTTTCAGCAGCGGCCAGAGGTGTCGAAACCCGGCCGGCGAGGGTGCAAGCATGCGGTCACGCTATCGCTGCTCCCCCAAGCCGCCCCTTGAAACTCGATCAATTCCTCAAATACCAAGGCCTGGCGGGCACCGGCGGCGAAGCCAAGCTGCGCATTCAGCGCGGTGATGTGCGGGTGAATGGCGCCATCGAAACCCGTCGCGGTCGTCAGTTGGCCCCCGGTGATGCGGTCGACATCGACGGCCGCGAGCTGCTGTTTATGGGGACCAGGCCGCCGGCCCATTAGGTTTTCCTGACAGTGCTGGAGAGGGCCGATGCGTAAGGCCGTGATCGCGGGTAATTGGAAGATGCACATGACCTGCGCTGAGACGCGGGTTTTTGCGGCCACGTTTCGGCCGCTGATTGCCGACTCCCCAGACGATCGGGAGGTGGTGATCGCTCCGCCTTTCACCTCGATTCCCACGCTCTGCCGCCACCTGGAGGGTGCTGGTGTGAAGTTTGCTGGGCAAAACGTGCACTGGGAAGACCAGGGGGCCTACACGGGCATGATCTCGGCGCCGATGCTGCTGGAGCACGGGGTGAGCTACGCCATCGTTGGCCACAGTGAGCCGCGCAAGTACTACAGCGAAAGCGATGAGCAGATCAACCTGCGCGCCCGCAATGCCCAACGCCATGGCTTGATCCCGATCCTGTGCGTGGGCGAAAGCCTCGACCAGCGGGAATCCAATGAAACCGAGCGGGTGATCCACCGCCAGATCGAACAGGGCCTTGAGGATGTGGATCCCACCCAGGTGGTGGTGGCCTACGAGCCGATCTGGGCGATTGGCACCGGCAAGACCTGCGCCGCTGAGGAGGCCAACCGCATCTGCGGCCTGATCCGGGGCTGGGTGGGTAACCCCGGCGTCACGGTTCAATACGGCGGCTCGGTGAACCCTGCCACCATCGACGATCTGATGGCCCAGAGCGACATCGACGGCGTCTTGGTGGGTGGGGCTTCCCTCGATCCGGTGAGCTTTGCCCGCATCGTCAACTACGGCCGCTGAGACTGGCTCCCTGAGACTGGCCCCCCGTGATCGATCAACCCCGTTTTGCCTGGGGCGACCGCACCGCAGTGATGGGGGTGCTGAACCTCACCCCCGACTCCTTCAGCGACGGCGGCCGCCTCGCCAGCGTGGCGCAGGCGGTCCGCGCCGCTGGGCGGATGCTGACCCAGGGGGCCGATGTGTTGGATCTCGGCGCACAGAGCACCAGGCCCGGCGCCGAGGAGGTGGGGCCCAAGCGGGAGCTTGAGCGGCTGCTGCCGGCTCTTACTGCTATTCGCGCTGCCCATCCAGGCGCCCTGCTCTCGATCGACACCTTTCATGCGGCGGTGGCAGAGGCGGCATTGGCGGCTGGCGCCCACTGGATAAATGACGTGAGCGGCGGCCGGCGCGATCCGGCCCTGTTGCGCTTGGCGGCGTCTGCTGGCTGCCCACTGGTGTTGATGCACAGCCGTGGCGATAGCCGCAGCATGAACTCACTTGCCTACTACGAGGATGTGGTGGCGGAGGTGCGGGCAGGCCTAATGGCGGCCACTGAAATGGCCCTGGCGGCGGGGGTGCGCCCGCTGAAGCTGATCTGGGATCCGGGGTTGGGCTTCGCTAAGGACACCGACCACAACCTGGATCTGCTCCGGGGCCTAGGCACCCTGGCGGCGGAAGGCTTTCCCCTACTGGTGGGGCCTTCGCGCAAGCGCTTCATCGGCGCGGTGTTGCACGAGCCCAGGCCCCGTGCCCGGCTATGGGGCACGGCGGCGGTGTGCAGCCAGGCGATTGCCCAGGGAGCCCGCATCCTGCGAGTGCACGACGTTGGGCCAATCGTGCAGGTTGCCCGGATGGCCGATGCGCTTCGGCCCGCTTAGCCGGCCTGGTAGTCGATCTGACCTTTCTCGTTGACTTTGGCCAGCGAGAAGAAGCGGGCCGTGGTGGTGGAGATGAAGCCCAGCTCGGCCAGCAGTTCGCCAACCCGGCCGCCCTTGCTGCGTTGCAGGTCGAGGGCCTGATCAAGTTGATCAGGGGTGATGCAGCCCATTTCCACCAGGCGCTCACCCAGCCGCTTCTCATTGAAGCCCTGCTCATCGAACAGGGCGGGGTTGAGCAGCAGATCCAGCATCTGGGGCCGCACCTGCAGGTTGAGCCGTAGGAATTCGCCAAAGCGCTGGGTTTCAGCGAAGGGCCGATACTCCTCCAGCAATTGCTCCAGCTCTTCGATGTCGAGCACGCCGGCTTGCACCAGCTTGTTGCCGAGGGTTTGGCGCTTGAAGCTGGTGTCGCTGTTGGCGGCAGCGTTGAGATCGCCTTCCACCAGCTGAGGCGCCTGGAAAGCCTCCTTAATCCAAGGGTCGCTGCCCAGGAAGCCAAATAGCTCGCTTGGGTTGAGGGTGAGGCTGCCGAGACTTTCTTCGATCAGCTCCTCAAGAAAGGCCACCTCGGTAGTGGGACCAATCACCTGAAACGGCAGGCGGGCACTGTTGCCATTGGCAACAAGCTCCAATTGGACTTGCTCTGAACTCAGACGGAACCTGTACATAGCTCAGCTCTGAACGGGTACTGCGCGGGGAGGCGTAGTTCATTCAATCTAGCCGGCAATAACCCGAATAAATTTAGTAATTTGTCTGACTTTTCCTGACGATCAAACCAAAAGCAATTTGGGGAACTTAGCTTTGATCTGATTGGAGAGTTGATATGGTGAGTAGGCCGAGAGATCCGAGCCGATCCATCTTGCATGCCCTGGCCCAGGCTCCAAGCCTGCTGATCAACGGGATCCAGGATGGCTGGCGCACCAATGTGGAGCTGATCCAAGAGCTGGTTAGCCACCGCTTTTTCCAGTCGCTTCGCGAGGTCGATTGGCGTCAGTATCAGCTTGGTCCGATTTTGGTCGCCTCGGTGCTGATCAACCTGCTGGAACTCGCGTCCCCGCTTTATATCAACATCGTTTACACGTCGGTTTTGCCGAGTGGTTCGATGTCGAGCCTGGTGGTGATGACGGTGGCCGTGCTGCTGTTGATGGTGCTCGGTGGCTGGCTCAAAACGGTTCGGCTTGATTTAACGGGTGGTGATGGCGCCCGTCTAGAGCACCAGAGGCGCCTTGAGGGACTGGCGCACTTCTCTCAGATGCGCCTGAGCGATTACCTGAGTGCATCTCCGGCCACCCACCTCGAGCGGCTCAACAGCATCAACCTGCTGCGTGATGAGAGTGCCCTGCAGTCGCTCACCACGGCGATCGACCTGGTGTTCTCGCTGCTGTTTGTGCTGGTGCTGTTCCTGATTGCCGGCAGCGTGGGCATCGTGGCCGTGATCGCCATTGTGATTTACCTGCTGCGGACCCTCGCCTTCGCTCGCGACTACGAGGGGATCAGCAAGCAGCGCGACCGGCTGGAGCTGGAGCGGCTCAGCTACCAAACCAAGCTGATGGGCTCGATTGATCTGATCAAGTCGAACGGCCTGGGCCGCCAGTTCCTGGTGGGCAATGAGCAGCGCCAGGAGGAGCTGGCCTGGCAGCGCATGGTCAACAACAACTTCAGCGGCCAGTACCAGGCCTTTGGCTCCCTGATGAGCCAGCTCACCTTTGCGGGCATCGTCACATGGGGTGCCTTGCTGGTGATCCAGGGAAGCCTGCTGGTGGGGGCCCTGGCGGCTGCCCTGCTGCTGGCCGGCAAGATTCTCACCCCCTGGCAGCAGGCGATGGGCCTGTGGAACAGCTACCGGCGCCTGGCCCATGCCCGCGACGAATACGACGCCCTGATGGCCATCCCGGTGGAAGCTGAAGGCGGCGAAGAGAAGCTCGTGCTTGCCGCCGAGGGAGCCCTAAGCCTCTCTCTTGATGGCCGGCCCCTGGCAGTGATTCCCACCGGGTCGGTGGCCCTGCTGCGGGATCAGCAGTTCGGAGCCCAGGTGCGCCACCTGTTCATGGACCTGATCCAGATCGAGGCCGACCCCCGGCTCCAGCTCAATGGCCTGCCGATAGGCAGCTACCACCGGGAGGCCCTGCGGGATGGCATCGCCTATGTGGATCCCTCCCGGGACTTCTTCGATGGCACCCTGCTGCAGAACATCAGCAGCTACCAGCCCCGCCGTTACCAGCGCCGGGCCCTGTTCTGGGCCTTCCTCACCGGGCTCGACACAACTGTTCGCAGCTTGCCTCAGGGCTACAGCACGGCCATGGGCACCTCGTTGCCCACCGGCCTTTCGCGCGATTGCCAGCAGCTGTTCCAGGTGGTGACGGCCCTGGCCCGCTCCCCTCAGCTGCTGCTGCTCGACCTCAGCGACTGCTCTTATGGCAAGGAGTTCATCGACGGCCTGCAGCGGATTCTGGGCCGCACCAAGGGCCGGACCACCGTGCTGATCAGTGGCGCTGGCCGGGTGCTCGGCTCGGTGAGTGACCAACAAATCGACATGCCGGCCCAGGGCCGGGAGGTGTTCGCGTGACCAGTTCCCCTTCCCGCGCCATGTTGCTGCGCGACCTCACCCTCAGCGCGGAAGCGCCGATGGCCTTCTGCGTAAGGCTGTTGCTGCAGCAGATGCTGTGGACGGGCCGTCCCGATGAGCTGTTTGAGCTGATCAGCAGCGACCCCCGCCAGATGGACCTGGTGGATGCCCGCAACCTGCTGCTGAGGCTCGGCTATGGCAGCCGTATTGAGGGACTAGAGAGCTGGAGCCAGCTCAATCCCCAGCTGCTGCCGGCCCTGTACGTGGGGCCAGACAACCTGCCCTACGTGCTCTCGCGCACCAGCAAGGGCGAGCTGGTGGCGGGCAATGTCAACGGCCGCACCGACCTCTACAGCCTGCCCACCGGTGGGTGGTTGGTTTTCCTGCAGGACAAGGGCAGCACTGAGCGGGTGACTCTGCTGCAGCAGATCCTCTATCGGTTCACCAACCGGATCTCGGTGCTCTACGGCATCAGCTTTGTCCTGGCCCTCCTGGCCATGACCCTGCCCTTCTACATCCGGGCGATTTACAACGTTTCAATCCCGAGTACCAGCGCGATTTCCACCTTCTGGATCTTCCTGGGGGTGGTGCTGCTGTTTGTGCTGGATTGGATACTGCGCCAGTGGCGCACCACCTTGCTCTCCCAACTCTCGGGCCGGCTTGATGCCCTGCTGGGGGTGAATCTGGTGGAGAAGTTATTTGGCCTCGACTACCGCCAGATCGAGACCCTGGGCCAGCACGGACTCACCAACCGTCTGCGTAATCTTGACGGCCTACTGGCCTACTTGCAGGGTCCCCTGGCCCTGGCCTGCCTGGATTTCCCCTTCGTGGTGATCTACCTGGGCGCCATCGCCATGATTGCGGGGCCGCTGGTGTTTGTGCCGCTGGTGCTGATGGTGCTGAGCGGCCTGCTGGTTTGGCTGCTTTCGCGCTACTACACCGGTGCCTCCGAGCTCAACCTGGCTACGGGCATTGGCATCACCCAGGCCCAGCAGGAGCTAGTGAATCGCTTCCTGGAAGTGAAGCTGGCCAATGTGGAGTGGGTGTGGCTGCAGCGGCTGCGAGGTCTGTCGGCCCAGAGCACCAGCAGTGGCCTCACGCTCAACCGCCAAGTGGGCCGGTTGCAGGTGCTAGTTAGCACCACCTCCCAGCTCGCGAGTGTGCTCACCTTGGCCATCGGCGTCTGGATGGCCTATTCGAGCGATCAGCGCCCGGCGGCGATGGGCAACTTGATCGCCGCCATGTTCTTTGTGTTCAGGGTATTTACGCCGTTTCAGCAGCTGATGAATGCATTGCTGCGCTTCGATTCGATGCGCAAGCAATATGGCCAGCTGGATCAATTCTTCAAGCTGCGTAGCAGCAATCGCTCTGCCGGTGCCTTGGTGAGTGCCCCGCGCATGCGCGGCTCGATCCTGCTTGATTCAGCTGCCTGCCGTCTTGGCGGCGAAGGGGTATTGGCTATCACCCGGGTGTCGCTTTCGGTGGCGCCGGGCGAACTGCTGGCAATCACAGGCAATGCCGGCTGCGGCAAGAGCACGGTGCTGCGGGTTGTTGACCAGCTCTATCCGCTGGTGAGCGGCACCCTGCTGTTTGATGGCAAGGACTACCGCCAGTTCAGCGCCGAGGCGATCCAGCGCAACATCGCCTACCTGATGCCCCAGAGCCAGTTGCTGCCCGGCACGATCTGGAGCAACCTCACGGCCATGAATCCAGACGCCACCGTGGCTGGGGTGCGCCAGATCTGCGCCAGCCTGGGCCTGCTTGATTTCCTCGATTGCTTGCCGGACGGCTTCGACACGTCTCTCACCGATGAGGTCGTCTATCAGTTGCCCAATGGGGTGCGCCGGTTGATGGCCCTGGCCCAGGCCCTGATCAAGGACACGCCGATCCTGTTGATCGACGACATCAGCCAGGGTCTGGCCCCGGATCAGTTCCAGGCGGTGCTGGAGGCCCTGCCCTCGCTGCGGCGCTGCACCTTCAGCGGTCAGGACCGCAGCATCATCCTGGCCACCGACAACAAGTTGCTGCTGGAGAAGGCTGATCGTCTCTGCATCCTTGATAAAGGCGTCACCTCGTTCCAGGGCACGGCTGAGGAGCTGCGAGCGCGTATGCAACAGAAAGCAGCCTGATCCCTTTTCTTTATTTCACCGCACCCCTTCCTCGTCATGACCTCCATACCCGTCAACGGCCCCAACTCCATTTCTGGCAGCGACCCTGCTGATTCCTCTTCCTTGGCCCTTCCGCCCGCCGGCGGCCTGCTGGCCCGGCTGCCCGGCATGGACAGCCCTGATGCGATCACCCTGGTGGGCCGCAGCCGCCTTAGCCAGGCCCTGGAGCTGGAGGAAAAACCAGACAACCGCTACCTGCGGCTCAGCCTCTATGTGCTCGGCGCGGCGGCCTTGATCTTCTTCCCCTGGGCGGCGCTCACCCCCATCACCCAGGTGGTGAATGCCTCCGGCGAGGTGATTCCCAAAGGAGAGGTGAATGTGGTGCAGCACCTCGAGGGCGGCATTGTGTCGCGGGTGGATGTGAGCGACGGCGATGAGGTGCGCGAGGGCCAGGTGATGCTGGAGCTGCGCCCCAACCTGGTGGAAAGCGAATACCGCGCTACTGAGCAACAGCTAAAAAACCTGCTGCTGCAGCAACAGCAGCTGCAGGCGGCCATCCGTGGTGAGCGGGTGCTGCCTCCCACCGAGGGCATCAAGCAGGGCAACAAGGTGAGCCAGGCCCAGGTGGACCTGCTCAACAGCCGCATGGACAACCGCGAAGACCAGATAAAGGCGGCTCAGGCCGTGGTGGGGGAGAAGCGAGCTGAGGTTTCGGGCCTCAACAGCCAGATTGCCCTCTATCTGAAGCAGCGAGCGATGTGGGCTGGATTGGTGGCCTCCGGAGCCGCTTCCCGCCTCAACCTGCTCGATATCGATACCAAGCTGGCCGAGATGCGCGGTGCCCGCAATGAGTCGCTCAAGGCTCTCTCCCAGGCGGAGGCAAACCTCAATGGCGTGCAGTCGGGTCTGGTGTTCGAGCAGAACTCCCAAGTTGCCCAGCTAGTGAATGAGGAGGCCGTGGTTGCCGAAAACATCAAGAAGGTGCGCAACCAGTTGGAGCGCACCAAGATCACGGCCCCGGTTGACGGTGTGGTGAGCGACCTGCGCTTCAAGGCCCCCGGTGGCGTGGTGGGTCCTGGTGCGGTGGTGCTGTCGGTGGTGCCAAACAGCACCCAGCGGCTGGTGGAGGTGCGGGTGCCCTCGTCTGATATCGGCTTTGTGAAGCCCGGTCAGAAGGTGGATGTGAAACTCCAGCCCTTTGATTCCACCATCTATGGCTCGGTGCCCGGCCGGGTGCTGAGCATCGGCGGTAATTCGGTGCAAGATCCCGACGACCGCAAGTACTACTACAAGGCCCGCATCCAGCTGGATCGTCAGTTTGTGGATGTGGCCAACCGCAAGTACCCGATCGCCGTCGGCATGCCCCTAGTGGCCGACATCAAGGGCCCCCAGCGCAGCGTGCTGCGCTACATCTTCCAGCCGTTCACCCGCACCCTGGATTCGGCCCTGCGCGAATCGCGCTGAGGGCAGCAGGGTTTGATTTGTTTTTCAAGGCCGCCCCAGGGCGGCCTTTTTTAGTGCGCTCCTAGCCAGCAGTGATCTAAGAGTTCCACAGCCCAGGCCAATGCCCTGGCCAAACTCTCAGCTGCTTCTCAGATACCCCAAATCAACTGCAGCGCAATTGATTTGCCGCTTTTTATTGCCCTGCCTGGGCCGCTGCTGCTGCTTTTTCGTTGCGGCATGGTGTTTTCTCCTTGGACCACGAATAAGGCCTGCATACCCTGTGTGAAGGGATAGGTATTTGGGCCATGGCTGACGACCTCAACACGATGCTCACCGATGGCGCCGGTTACGACGAAGACAGGGATCGGCTGGCGGGCAGCGTTCAGGACCCCAGCATCGTTAACCCAGCTGGTAGCTCTGATAACAAAGGCGGCAACACCGGCTTCGGCGATGGCGAAGACAACACGATTACCGAGCAGGCGCCTGAGGGTGAGCGACCAGCTGTTGCTGTCAGCCAGGACATTCCCGAGCCCAAAACCGACGTTGGCGGCGGTAGCGGTGGATTGGCAGGTGGCACCAGCACAACGAACGAGACTCCTCAAGTGTCCTCCGTGGCACAGACGGCGGTCGCTCAGAGCGACCCAACTCTGCAGGACATTGCCGCTCCGGTAGCCGCAGAGGAGCCGTCTCCGGAGCCTCAAAATGTTGCACCTGTTGATGCGGATGAAGTCGTCACTGTGTCGGAAGATTCTTCCGCATCCGGAAATCTGCTGTCGAACGTAGTCGATCCAGACGGTGCGACTCCAGTCATTCTTAGCTTCGGTGTTGATATAGATGGGGATGGAGTTGTCGATAATTTTCTTCCTGGCCAGACCGCCACGATTGCAGGAGTAGGTACGATCACGATTGGGAGCAATGGTGACTACACCTTTGATCCTGTTGATAACTACAACGGCAGTGTGCCGACTATTACCTATACGGTATCTGACCAAGCAGGAGGAACGGATACCTCAACGCTGGACATCACTGTGACACCGGTGAATGATGCACTGGTGGATGGCGATGAGACCGTAGAGGTTGCAGAAGATACCAATGCGACAGGGAATGTATTGCTGAACGTTGTTGATCCCGACGGCTTAGTGCCGATCGTGACTCAGTTCACGGTTCCTGGTGATGCCAATGTGTATACCGCTGGCCAGGCCGCCACGATTGCAGGAGTAGGTACGATCACGATTGGGAGCAATGGTGACTACACCTTTGATCCTGTTGATAACTACAACGGCAGTGTGCCGACTATTACCTATACGGTATCTGACCAAGCAGGAGG
>NZ_JAGQBL010000022.1:0-17623 GCF_024345615.1 Cyanobium sp. Maggiore-St4-Cus | reverse complement strand
GCCATGCGCCGCATTGCTGCATTTCCCTGTCTTTTGACCATTTGTACTACTGCTTCCCTGCTTGCACCCTGCGCAGCCCAGGCTGGCCAAACAGACGCCAAGGCCGCGCCCACCAGTGGCACCGTTGAATACAAGTCGAACGTCTCTGAAGTGGACTCCTGCAATCAGGCCCAATACCGCATGCCAGCCAATGCAACCGCTACGGCCATGCGGCTCTCAACTGCCATCAAAGGTGAATACGCCACCTTCACCTGCCGGGTGAAGTGGAGCCTCTCGCCCGCTGCTCGGCCCACCTATCGCCCGATTTTGTTCTCCCCTTCAGCCTGACCCCCATGCCCCGTACGAATCAGCCATCTCCGCGCACCGTCAAGTTGCAGATCCTTGGCGCAGTGTTTGTGCCAATGGGATTGCTAGGCCTATGGCTTTATTCCAAAGGCTTCTGGTGAACGCTTAAAGGCGCTTCCTCGGACTCGCGATTGCGGCGATGGCTTCCAGAGGTGATGTACCGCATGGATCACCACGCCCCAGATCAGCAGGTCGGGATCGTCGCCTTGCAAGGCAATGGCGGGGCTAGTGGCATCGCTGGCTACCAGGCGCCGATGGGGAGATGTTCCCTCCAGTCGCCGCAGCAGAAAGCGCCCCTCGTGCACGGCGACCACGATGGAGCCAGAACGGGGCCCCACACTGCGGTCGACCACTAATAGATCGCCGTGATGAATGCCCTCTCCGCGCATGGCATCGCCGTCTACCCGCATCAAAAAGGTGGAGCTCGGTCGCGGAATCAGGGCTCCGTTTAGATCGATTGTTGCCTCGATGTAGTCATCGGCAGGGCTGGGAAAGCCTGCGGCCACGGTTTCGCCGGCCAGGGGCAAAAGCAGGGGCTCGAGGTCGTGATGCGCTGGCTGCAAGGGACCAAGCCAGATCAGATCGCTCGCCATGGCAATCCCCGAAGGCCGCGACTACAGGGCAGATGGTACACCTGTACTCTTTGCGCTGTGGTCGCGGCTCAATCGCCGCAGCCCCTGCGCACCACCTCGTTGCGCAGGGCGGCTAAATCGCCTGCATCGGGGAGCTGGGGTTCAAACAGCAGAGCCCAGGCCAGCGACACATCTCCTGCTTCCAGGGCCGTTTCGATCGCTGCCAGCCAGGCAGGGGGGCTCTGGCCTAGGGAGAGGATCAGGGCCGCGGTGCGGGCCATCCGCTCGGCGTCCGCACCCACTAATTGCACTTGGGCAAAGCTGCCCTCTGCCGCCTGCTCAGGTCTCAGGCGCAGCAGCACCACCTCGCCGGGGGCAATGGGGGCCAGGGGCCAGGCCAGGGGGGCGCGGAAGGGGCGCCCGGCAGGCGCAAGCTGCTGCCAAACCAGCTGTCCATGGCGCTCGATGCGGAGCTCCAGCAGGGGTTCGACCACTACGAGCAGGGGCCTGGGTGTGGGCACCAGGCCAATGGCATCACCTTCTGTCACCGGCTCCACCCGGGGGGTCACCACGCAGACCGCTACTGGATCCACCGGCCGCTGCAGGGCCTGGACAGAGTTGGCAAGCAGCCAGCCCAGCCCAAGGATCATCAGCAGAGCTGGGCGAAGGTGCTGCTTGCTCAACTGAAGCTGCCGAATGCCGTGCCAGAGAGAAGATCGCCAAAACTACCCACGGGGGTATAGCCACCGCTGCGGCGCATCAGCACTTTCAAAAAGGTGGTGTTGAAGTCGACAGTTTCAAGAAACCGCACCCCCACATAGGAGGCCGACTCCAGCCGATCGACCCAGAGGGAGCTGGCCCGCAGCCGGATCGGATCGCCGAAGATGGGGTGGTGAATCGTGAGGGTGCCGACCAAACCAGGCACTACAGGCTCGCGGATGGGAAACAGCAGGCAGGCACCAGAGGAGCTCACATCCCAAAGGCGACCAATAAACGACATCAGATCGACATGAAAGTCGATCTGAATTGTCATGCTTATTGAGGGCACGATGTGCCTCTCCTCTTTCCTTGGGGAAGGATCCGGCATCAAGTCAAATGCAGGCGGATATTCGTAAACATCCGCGTGTGCACATCACCCAGTAATTTGTTCCCATCGTACTGAGGCGACTCGAAAACCCAACTGAGAAGAAGCTGAAGATTTAGATCTTGGCCAGGAGGTATTCAGCCCGCGGCACGGCTTAGGGCACCGCCGCAGCTGGAGCCCCCTCCGGCGGTGCAGCCAAAGCAATGATCTGCCACTGCCACCCCATCTCCCTGCGGATCCCAGCCCAGCAGTTCGCCCAGATGGCGCTTGGGCCGGCCAGCTGCGCTTAGTCCAAGCTGCTGGTTGAAATCGCAGTCATAAAGCCAGCCCTGCCAGTCGACACTGATCAGGGAGCGACACATGACCCGCTCGAGATTCGCGCCGCAGTGCTTGTTTTGCAACAGGGCTTGGTAGGCCTCCAGCTTTCCCTGGGCTTGAAGCCAGCTGGCAAAACGCTGGATCGGCATATTGGCAAGGGCGTAGAGGCTGGTGAACACCACCCCGTAGTCGGCGGCGAGCACCCGGCGGTAGTCGGCCTCCAGCTGGGCTTGGGGAGGGGGTAGGTCAGGCCCCTGGGGGTTGTAGACGAGCTGCAGCTCTAGGCCGCTGCCTGGCTGGCCGTAGCCAAGGGCATTGAGATGACGTAGTGCCTCGATGCTGCGCTCAAACACGCCGCTGCCTCGCTGGCGATCAACATTTTCGGCGGCGTAGCAGGGCAGGGAGGCCACCACCGTGACGCCCTGATCCGCCAGGAAACGGCCTAAATCAGCCTGGCCTGGTTCCGACAAAATCGTGAGGTTGCAGCGATCGAGCACCTCGACGCCAAGCTGGCGGGCAGCCACCACCAGCTCCCTGAACTGGGGATGGAGCTCCGGCGCTCCACCGGTGAGGTCGAGGCAGCTCAGCTGGCGAGCCGCCAGAACATGCGGGATCAGGGCCAGGGTGGCCGGATCCATCATTTCGGTGCGGGATGGTCCAGCGTTGACGTGGCAGTGGCTGCAGGCCTGGTTACAGCGGTAACCGAGGTTCACCTGCAGGGTTGTCAGGGGTCCCCGCTGCAGCGGCGGGAAGGCCGTTGCTGGCCCTTGGGCTCCTGTTAGGGGCGGGGCGGAATGGAGTTGCAATCCCCGTCCATTTGCGAACACCACCATCCTGCCGCCTACCCATGAACGAGCATGGTGAGTCGCTGGAACCGAGTTTGCGATGTTGCAGCAGCCCCCCCGCGGCTACGTGACCCTGGCTCGCCTGGGTTTGGTGGCCAATGGCCTGGCTATTCCCCTCGGCCTGGCGGTAATCCTGCTGGATCCCACCTGGCGCACGGCCAATCTCGTTGTGGGCGCCAGTGCCGTGCTGCCTACGGCCGTGGTGGGCCTGGTGGGCTCGATCGCCCTGCTCAAGTGGCGTGCCTGGGGACAGATCCTGGCGATCGTGGCCCTGTCTATGGCCCTGGCGGTGGGGCTGCCTTACGGAATCGTGCGCATGGCGCTGCTCAGTGAGGGCCGATTGCTCACCGCAGTGCTTTCTGGTCTGCTTTGGGCGGCTACGACTGCTGCGCTGGTGTTCTGGAGTCGACCCAGCATTCGCCGGTACTTGATCTGAGCTGGCCGGTCTGTCGCCGTAGCCACCAGCCCTCGAATCAGGGGAGTAATTTTGTAGCAACGGCTACATAAGCGGACGGGATTGCCGCATTGGATGCCCCCACAAAGCGTTTTCAAATCGATCCCATGCCCAGCTCGCACCGTTACGCCGCCCTGCAGCAGATTCAGCGGCGACGCCCGGTGGCGACAACTGCTGCAGCCCCCTTCGATGAGCTGTGGGCTAGCGATGTGTTCGGCCTTCAGGCGATGAAGGAGGCCTTGCCTGGACGCATTTTTAAGTCGATCCAGCGCACCATCCGGGAGGGCGGCAAGCTCGATTTGTCGTTAGCCAACGCCGTGGCCGACGCCATGAAGACCTGGGCTACCGGGCGTGGAGCGCTGTATTACGCCCACGTTTTTTATCCGCTCACCAACTCAACGGCAGAGAAGCACGACGGCTTCATTTCGCCCAAAAGTGATGGTCGGGTGATCACCGAATTCACAGGCAAGCTGCTGGTGCAGGGCGAGCCAGACGGCTCCTCCTTCCCCAATGGCGGCATCCGCTCCACCTTTGAGGCCCGCGGCTACACCGCTTGGGACATCACCAGCCCCGCTTACCTGATGCAGACCCCCAACGGGGTCACCCTCTGCATTCCCACCGTTTTCGTTTCCTGGACCGGTGAGGCCCTAGATAAAAAAACGCCGCTGCTGCGCTCCAACGCCGCTATGAACCGACAGGCCCAGCGCCTGCTGCGTCTACTCGGTGAAACCGACGTAGCTCCGGTGAACTCCAGCTGCGGTGCCGAGCAGGAGTATTTCCTGGTCGACAACGCCTTCGTCGCCCTGCGCCCCGACCTGCTCCTCGCTGGCCGCACCCTGTTTGGCGCCCCGCCCGCCAAGGGCCAGCAATTCGACGACCACTACTTCGGAGCCATCCCCGAGCGAGTGCAGGTCTTCATGCAGGACGTGGAGCAGCAGCTCTACCGCCTGGGCGTTCCCGCCAAGACTCGCCACAACGAGGTGGCACCTGGTCAATTTGAAATTGCGCCCTACTTCGAAGCCGCAAACGTCGCTACCGACCACCAGCAGCTCACCATGACCGTGCTCAAGGCCACGGCCAAAAAGCACGGCTTCGCCTGCCTGCTACACGAAAAGCCCTTTGCGGGGATCAACGGCTCGGGTAAGCACGTCAACTGGTCGATCGGCAACGCCACCCAGGGCAACCTGCTCGACCCGGGCCAAACGCCCCACGACAACCTGCAGTTCCTGCTGTTCTGCGCCGCCGTGATCCGGGGCGTCCACAGCTACGGGCCGCTGCTGCGGGCCGTGATCGCCACCGCCGGCAACGATCACCGCCTGGGCGCCAATGAGGCTCCCCCGGCGATCATCTCGGTGTATTTGGGCAGCCAGCTCGAGGACGTGTTCAACCAGATCCGCGAGGGCAACCTGCAGAGTTCCGCCAAGGGCGGAGTCATGACCCTGGGAGTGGACACCCTGCCGGAATTCACCAAAGACCCCGGTGATCGCAACCGCACCTCACCATTTGCTTTCACAGGCAACCGCTTTGAATTCCGCGCCGTTGGCTCCAACCAGTCGGTAGCCGGGCCCCTGGTGGCGATGAACACGGTGCTGGCCGATTCGATCGGCTGGATTGCCGATCGGCTGCAGAGCCAGCTCGAAAGCGGCACCGCCCTAGGAGAAGCGGCCTTCAACGTGCTCCAGCAGGTGATGCGCGAGCACGGATCCGTCGTGTTTGGCGGCGACGGCTACTCCAGCGAATGGCATCGCCTGGCTGTCGAAGAGCGTGGCCTGGAAAACCTGCGCACCTGCGCCGATTCCCTGCCAGTGCTGCAGCGCCAGGAGGTGCGCGAGCTGTTTGAGCGCCAAGGAGTGCTCAGTGCGGTGGAGCTGGAGAGCCGCTTTGAGGTGTACGCCGAGCAGTACGTGCTGGCGATTGAAGTGGAGGCAAAGCTGGCCCTGCAGATCGCTCGCACCCAGGTATATCCAGCAGCTGTGCGCTATCTAGGCGAGCTGGGCCAGGCCCTGCAGGAGCAGCAGGCGATGGGTCTGCATCCCAATCTCAAATTGCGCAATCAGTTGGGCGAACTGCTTGAGCAGCTCAACAACGGTTGCGAGAGCCTCGACCAGTCCCTACATGCCGCGCCCCACGGCACCGAAGCCCACATGCGTCACTGCGCCGACAGCCTGATGCCGCTAATCGGCGACCTGCGCTCGGCGGTGGATGGCCTGGAAGGTTTGGTCGACGACGACCTCTGGCCCCTGCCCAGCTACCAGGAGATGCTGTTCATACGTTGATGCCTGGCGGCCTAGCAACCTGCAATACCGGAAGATGTTGTGAAGGTGACAGTTTCGATCTGGCACAAGGGCCATGATTACCAGTAGAGCAGCGAAGCCAGACATGCCAGCAGTGCGCACCCAATCCCCCAGCCATGTGCGGATCTACCGCCTAGTCGATCGTCAGGGCGCCCCCCATCCGGTGCTCGACGACCTCTACGAATCTCTAGATGCCGCATGGAGCGAAGCGCTTGGCTGGTGGAACGACCACTGCGGTGGCAGCTCAGGCCCTGTGGAGATTGGCGTTGAAGTGAGTACTGCCAGCGGAGACTGGCGCACCCTACGGTTTCCAGGTTGCTGAATCCCTTGCTGCTGCCACCTCTCTCGAGTTGCGCGAGACAGCTGATTCAGGTCACCTGCACGCCCTTCCAGAAGGCCACCCGGCCACGGATGTTGGCGGCAGCCTCCTTGGGCTCTGGATAAAACCAGACCGCATTGGCGTTCACCTGGCCATTGACCACCAGGTCGTAGTAGTGAGCCGTGCCCTTCCAACCGCACACGCTGGTGTGGCTGGAGGGGCGGATGCAGTCGGGGTCAAGGGCTGCGGCGGGGAAATAGGCGTTGCCGTCAACCTTGACGATGTCATCGCTGCTGGCAATCACCTGACCATTCCACTGGGCTTGCATGGGTCTTGGGGCGCAATTAAGGGCTGATTGTGGCAAGCACCGGGGGTAGGGATGGAGGCGGCAGGTGGGGTGTGGGATCCAGGGCCAGCAACTCGGCGCCCTGGCGACGCAGTTCGAAGTGCAGATGGGGGCCCGTCGCCGAGCCGGTCATGCCCACCATGCCCAGCGGTTGCCCCTGCTCCAGCCAGACGCCGCTCACCACGATGGCCTCGTGCAGATGGGCATAGAGCGTCTGCCAACCCTCGCCATGGTCCAGCAGCACCGTGGTGCCGTAGCCACTGATCGACTCCACCAGCAGCACCCGTCCGGCCCGGGAGGCGAGCACCACCGTGCCCTGCGGCGCCGCCAGATCAACGCCGGTGTGCAGCCGCCAGGCAGAGCGCCGCTCCGAGTAGCGCCAGCCCCAGGGGTCCAGGCTTTCGGCGGGTTGGGCCAACGGGTAAGCCAGGGGCGGCGGCGAGTTATCAGGTGTTGATGTCTGCAAGATGCCCCGGGCCAGAGATCCCTCCGATCCGGGGAGCCGCACATCCGGCACTGAAACGTGGCCCGGAAGCTCCAGGGGCATCGGGGGCCGCAACCCCTGGGGCTCCGCGGTCTGGGCCCGCAGCGGCGGCTGGCCAGCAACCGCTGCCAAAAACAACGGCAACAGCACGGACCAGCTCCGGTGGGTCATGGCTCAGGGGATCTGGCTCAGCGCCAATCGGGGTCGTAGATCCGCAGGGTGCCAAATCCCAGCGACGCTGGCGAGGGGTTGGGACCGGCTGGGTAGGCCGTCACCTGGAACATGTAGGTGTCGGAGACAGCCGGGTTGTTCCAGGGCTTGAGCACAACGGTGAGCGTGCTTCCGGGCTTAATGGGCTCAGGGAAGCTGAGGGTGAAGCGGCGCGCATCGCTATCGAACTGAGCCTGCACCGGCACGCGGGGACCCTGCTGGCGCGGCCGGCCCAAAAAGGCTGAGGTGCGATCCACAAAGAATGGAAAGCTGGTATCCACGCCGCGGGTCTGCTGAATGGTGAGGCCGCCGAGGGCGGCTCCGGCGTCGGCATCGAGGCTGATCGTGAAGTAGTACTCGGCGCTGGTCTGCCAGACGGTGGTGTAGAAGCTCACCAGATCAACCTTCCACGGAGCCTTGGTGAAGTAGGTGGCCCCCTTGAGTTCCAGGGCTCGGGCGGCGGGGATCGCAAGCGGCGAGATTGCGGGCACCCCGGTAATGCAGCTGGCCAGGGCCCAGCCGAGCGCAACGGCGACGCGTCGAAGACGGGGCACAGGCACTAGGGCATTAAGCAGTTGGCAAAACGCTAGGAGCGGCCCGCAGGAATGGCTGGGGATCCTGATCGCGGCGATGGCCCACCGGAATCGGCTGTCCTTGGGCCGTGCTGCCCTCGGGATCCAGGCTGGCGGTGGCCTCCAGGGCCTGGCGCAGGCGCCGGGCCGCATGCAGCGGCATGTCCCGGGGCACGCTGATGCGATCGCGCAGGTAGCGCAGGGCAGGGGCAGAGCCCGCCGGTGCTGGCAGGGGCTTGGCGTGGATCAGGGCCGTGAGAGCTGTGCGTAGCGGGACATCGAATTTTTCCGCTCCCAGGGGGCTGCGGCCAAGAATTGCCGCTCGGTGCTTGATCACCCGGCTGAGGGCAAAAGCTGCCGCATTGGCCGGTTCGGCTTGGCTGGTTTCCGGGTCGGGGCTGCCCAGGGGCCAGGGGCCCCGATCGATTTGAGTGGCTAGTGCTTGTTGGTTGGCATCTCCGCTGGCATAGCAGCCACCCATCTGGGGCGGTAGGTCGTGGGCATGGGTGTGGAAGTCGCTCTGGGTGCCTAAGTAGCTGGGGCGCTGCTCCAGCGCCTCAAACCAGCGGCCAATGGCCGGATGCTCACTGCGCAACAGAAAGCCCTTGTAGTAGGCCAGGCTTGCTGCCATGCGCTCCACGTAGGGCACGAACACCAGATCAGCGGTGCCTAGCTCGCCAAGCAGAAACGGCCCACATTGCTGGCTGAGCGCCTGCTCAAAGTTGCCTGCAATGCGCTGAAAAGCCGCCTTGGCAGCTTGCTCCTGGGCGGGCCGCAGCCCCGGACTGCAGAGCCATTGGCACCAGGCACGAAACAGCAGGCGCTCCAGTTGGCGCAGGGGCAGCACTGCCGGATCGTTCATGCCCAGTCCCAGGGGCCCGAAGGCCCCCTCGAGGGCTTCAAGAATGCGGTCGCTCTCGGTGATCAGGCGGCCATCGAGCTCAAGCGCGGGCAGCATCCCCGAAGGAACTAGCCGTTTGAACCAAGCCTCCTTATCGCCGTAACAGAACATGGTGACCTTGCGAATCCGGTAGGGGATCCGCTTCTCTTCGAGCCAAAGCCACACCTTCTGGCAGTAGGGGCACCAGGCATGGTGATCGCGGAACAGGGTGACCCGCACTGCCTCCTCCGGCTGACCAAACAAACGCAGCCGGGCCTGGGCGCTGGTGGGACCGTTGACTGGATCGGCTGGGGACGCACCGAGGCGTTCGAGCTCTTGCCAATCGAGCACTCCCTCGGCTTTCGACTCCATGCCTATCGCTGCAGCAGCCTTGGTTCTAGGAGCTCGCGGGGTGCTCGGTGGCCTAACTAACTTTCAAGAGCGAAGTTCCATAACAGAGATCCAATGTTCGACGCCTTCACCAAGGTTGTTGCCCAGGCTGATGCCCGTGGCGAATTCATTAACGCCAGCCAGATCGATGCCCTCGCAGCGATGGTTGCCGAAAGTAACAAGCGCATGGATACGGTGAACCGCATCACCTCCAACGCTTCTGCCATCGTTACCAACGCTGCCCGCGATCTCTTCGATCAGCAGCCCGCCTTGATCGCTCCAGGTGGCAACGCCTACACCAGCCGCCGCATGGCTGCTTGCCTGCGCGACATGGAGATCATCCTCCGCTACGTCACCTATGCCATTTTCAACGGCGATGCTTCCGTGCTGGAAGACCGCTGCCTCAACGGCCTGCGTGAGACCTACCTCGCCCTCGGCGTTCCTGGCGCTTCTGTGGCAGAAGGCGTTCGCAAAATGAAGCAAGCTGCTATCTCGATCGCTAACGATCGCAACGGCATAACCCCTGGAGATTGCTCCGCCCTGATGTCCGAAGTTGGCACCTATTTCGACCGCGCTGCTGCTGCAGTCGGCTGATTGGGCACAAGCCCAGCAATGTCCCTCTGGCAGGAGCCCAACGGTTCAACCAGAGGGTTTTTGGGTTTCCGGTTGCACTGGAGATCAAGAGCCAAGGGATGGGGCCAGGCAGCTCAGCTGAAGACCTCAATAGTGAGCATCAGGGCATCAGTCACGACGGATTGCTTCACTCCGCGGCAGCTAACTAACTCGTGAACCGATCCAACCGTGAACGGATCCAACATCAAAAAAGGGCTGAGGACCAGTCATGGAGTTGCCCAGTTGGCCCTCTAGACCCTCTCTGCCGTCGATCCTCGGCGGCACATTCGGCGGCTTCTAGTCAGCGACGTCCGTCCCAAGATTGGGCTGCCAGCCAACACAGGGCGGAAGGGATCAGCGTTCTCGTGAACGGTGTCATTTGCTACCCACAGGACTGCAGCGCTGCACGATTGTGGCCGGGTGAACATTAGAGGTCACCTTCCTTCATGGCCCAAGTCCCCATCGCTGGCGGCGGTCCAACCCCGCTCGCTGTCTTTGATCGATTCCGCACCCAGCTTCTCGCCAAGGTTCAGGAGCCTGAACTGAAGCGTTACGCCGTGATGCTGCTCGCCTTTGGTGCTGGCCTGCTGCCGCTGATGGCAGGCTCCGCCAAGGCAGCCTTGGCGAAGGTCCCCACCGACGGCGCCGACACCCTGCTGATGCTGATGGGTTCAGCCCTGGTTCTACTTATGACCCCAGGCCTGGCGTTCTTCTACGGCGGCTTCACCCGCGCCAAGAACGTGCTCAACACCATGATGATGAGCTTTTTCCTGATGGGGCTCATCGGTGTCGTCTGGGTTGTGATCGGCTACTCCCTCTCCTTCGACACCGGCTTCGGCAGCCCCTTCATCGGTGGTCTCGGCCAGATGTGGCTCAACGGCGTAGGCGGTGAGCTCGGTGATGCTCCACTCGCTGATGGTTTCGCCATCTCCGCTTCCTCCTTCGCCCTTTTCCAGGGCATGTTCGCGATCATCACCCCGGCGCTTATTTCCGGCGCCCTTGTGGAGCGGATCAACTTCAAGGCCTGGTTCTGGTTCTCCCTGCTCTGGAGCCTGTTCATCTACTGCCCCATGTGCAAGATGGTTTGGGGCGGTGGATACATCGGTCCCTTTGGTGAGATCGGCGCCATCGACTTTGCCGGCGGCACAGTTGTTCACATTGCTGCAGGCGTGGCGGCTCTGGTGGCCACTGCGATTGTGGGTCCGCGCAGCGGCTTCCCAGGCAGCAAGCGTCCTCCCCACAACGTGCCCTTCATCCTCTTGGGTGCAGGCCTTCTCTGGTTCGGCTGGTTCGGCTTCAACGGCGCCAGCTACTTCGCTGCTAAGGGTGCCGGCTTCTCCTTCCTGACCACCACCCTGTCGGCCTCAACGGCCCTGCTCACCTGGTGCTTGATTGAGTGGTTCCGTGATGGCAAACCCACCGCCGTGGGAGCCGCCACCGGCGCCGTGGCTGGTCTGGTGGGCATCACCCCCGCCGCAGGCTTCGTCTACATGCCCCAGGCTCTAATCATCGGTGCGGCGACCTCCATCGCCTGCTATATCGCAGTTCAGGTGAAGTCGGCCATCAACTTTGATGACTCCCTCGATGCCTTCGCCGTCCACGGCGTAGGTGGCACGGTGGGAGCCCTGCTCACCGGCGCCCTAGCCATCCCTGCCCTGGTGCCGGCCGACTACTTCCCCAAATCGGCAGCAATCCTCGCCAGCGGCGGCAACACCGCCCTGTTCGTGGCCCACGTCAAGGCCGTGCTGATCAGCTACGGGTTTGTCGGCATCGGCACCGCGGTCATTCTCTGGATCGTTGGCGCCACGGTGGGCCTGCGGGTCACTCCTGAGCAGGAAGAACGTGGACTCGACTTCGTCGCCCACGGGGAAGAGGCTTACGACCCCACGACCAACTGAAGCTGAATCACCATGAAAATGATCACGGCAATGGTCCGCCCTTCCAAGGTGGAAGCAATCAAAACAACCCTCGTCGGCCTCGATGTGGTCGGCATGACTCTTGTCGATGTCCGCGGTTTCGGTCGACAGAAGGGTCAGGTGGAGCGCTACCGCGGCAACGAGTTCACCGTTGACTTCCTACCCAAGTCCAAGATCGTTGTGGTGGTGACTGACGACAAGTTGGAAGCCACCCTCACTGCCATCCTCGAGGCCGCCCGAACCGGTGAAATCGGTGATGGCAAGATCTTCGTCACCCCCGTTGAGGAAGCCATCCGCATCCGCACCGGTGAGCGCGGCGACACGGCGATCTGATCACCCACCTCTTGATTTGATGTGGTGTTTCCATCTGGGACACCTCAACTGCCCCCCGTCAGGGGGGCTTTTTTATGGCTGCTGACAATGCCACCAGCTTCCCTGGATTCGTCGCTGAGCTGGGGAGCACCCTTCCGCCCAAGGACTTCACGCCATAGCGTGAGGTCCTCCATTCCTTCATCTCCAAGCCCCATGAACAGCTCCTACGACCTGATCGTGCTGGGGGCCGGCTCGGGTGGTCTAGCTGCTGCCAAACGGGCCGCAAGCTATGGCGCCCGGGTGGCGATCGTGGAGGGCGATCGGGTGGGTGGCACCTGCGTGATCCGCGGCTGCGTGCCCAAAAAGCTGCTGGTTTATGGCTCCGCTTACAAACATTTGCTTGCAGATGCAGCCAGCTATGGCTGGGAAATCGAGGGGATTCGCCGCAACCCCAGCACCCTGCTGGCCAATGTGCGCGCTGAGGTAGATCGGCTCAATCAGCTGCACCTCGGCTTTGTTGAGAAAGCAGGGGTAGAGCTGGTGCGCGGCTGGGGCTGCTTTGAAGACGACCACACCATTGCCGTTGGCGAGCGCCGCCTGGGGGCCGAGCGAATCTTGATTGCGGTGGGGGGGCGGCCCCAACGGCCAGCGATTCCAGGGGCAGAGCTGGGCTGGGTGAGCGATGAGATGTTTCTGCTGGAGCAACTACCGGAGCGCCTTGTGGTGGTGGGTGCTGGCTTCATCGCCTGTGAATTCGCCTGCATCCTCAATGGCCTTGGCGTGGCCGTGACCCAGCTGGTGCGCGGCAATCATTTGCTGCGGGGCTTTGATCTTGAAGCTGCCAAGGCGGTCCAGGAGGGCATGGAACAAGAGGGTATTGAGATTCGCTTTGCCCACAGTCCTGCAGCTATCACTGGCAGTGCCGGCAACCTCAGCGTCCACACCGAGGCTGGCGAAATCATTCCTTGCGGTGGGGTGTTGCTTGCCACCGGCAGGCGCCCTTTCCTGGAGGGCCTGCGCCTTGAGGCAGCGGCTATCGCCACTGAAGCCAATCGCATTCCAGTGGATAGGGAGCAGCGCACCAACGTGCCCCATATCTATGCAGTTGGCGATGTCACCGACCGCATCAACCTCACCCCGGTTGCCATTGATGAGGGACGCGCCTTTGCCGACAGTGTCTATGGCACTAGCCCGCGCCAGGTGGACCACAGCCTGGTGGCATGTGCGGTATTCAGTCAGCCGGAGCTGGCCAGTGTGGGGCTCAGCGAAGAGGAGGCGATCCAGCGCCATGGCCCAGGGGGCGTGCGGGTGCATCGGGCCCGTTTCCGGCCGATGAGCCAGGCCTTGCCGGCCAGGGGGCCCAGGGTATTGCTCAAGTTGGTCGTGGAGCTGGAAAGCGGCAAGGTGCTGGGCTGCCACATGGTGGGCGAGCACAGCGCTGAAATTATCCAGATGGCAGCCATCGCCATTGGCATGGGCGCCACTAAGGCCGATTTCGATCGCACCATGGCCCTGCACCCCTCGGTTGCCGAGGAGTTTGTGACCATGCCGAACTAGACCCTGAGCCGGCTTTTGCGCCAATCATCAGCCAGCATCACCACCAGCGGCGCCAGCAGGACCATCGGCAGGGCCCGGCTGTCAATTGGCACCATCGCCGCTAGCCGCGACAGGGGCGGCCAATAGAGCAATAGCGCTGTGAAGAGGATTTCAGCTGCTATCCCAAGCCAAAGCAGGGGATTGCGGCGCCAGCCCTGTTGCACCAAGTTGACGAAGGCGGAGCGATGCTCACTGCGGCAGGCCATCGCCACACCGATTTGGCCGGCCACGATGCAGGTGAAGGCCACACTTGAGGCCTGCTGCTGGCTGGCCACGAGCGCTGCTCCGGCCTGGCCATGGAGAAGCAGGGGGGCTGCCAGCCTGAGCTCGGCCCAACCCACACCCTGCTGCTGCCAGCTGAGCAGGTAGGCCGTCATCGACACCACGGCTTCGCTCAGGCCCAGCACCAGATAGGCACGCAGCATCAGGGGCCTATCCAGTAACGGCGCTGTGCGGGGCCGGGGCGGTTGGCGCATCAATCCAGATTCGGGCGCCTCGGCGCCTAGCCCTAAGGCGGGTAGTAAATCGGTGCCCAGATCCACCGCCAGGATTTGCAGCACGGTTAGGGCCGCCGGGATTTGCACGGTCACCATGGCTAGAAACGGAGCCATCTCGGCCACGTTGCTAGCCAGCACGTAGGGCAGGAACTTGCGAATGTTGGCCACAACCCCGCGGCCAAAGCGCACAGCCGTGACGATCGTGGCGAAGTTGTCGTCTAGCAGCACCACATCGGCGGCCTCCCTTGCCACATCGGTGCCCACCAGGCCCATAGCTATGCCCACATCGGCCGCCCGCAAGGCCGGCGCATCGTTTACTCCATCGCCAGTGACCGCAACCACTTCGCCAAGGGAGCGGTAGGCCTGCACAAGCCGTAGCTTCTGCTCCGGGGCCATCCGGGCAAACACCAGCCGGTTGCGGTATTTGAGCAGCTGGCGCAGGTGCACATCGCTGATCAGCTCGAGCTGGTCGCCTTGTATTACCCGCACCGGATCAGCCTGGGGGTGGTTGTCACCCTTGGCCGGCATATCCAGCAGGCCGATCTGGCGAGCTATTGCCTGGGCGGTGAGGCCATAGTCGCCAGTCACCATCGTGACCTTGATCCCAGCCTGGTGACACTGGCGGATCGCCTCAGGCACCTCCGGCCGGGGCGGGTCGTAGAGCGCGATCAAGCCCAACAAGTTGAGCTTTTGCTCCAGTTGATCGGCTGGGGCTTGCTCCTCTGTGGCCTCGAGACTGCGCTGGGCCACGGCGATGACGCGGTAGCCGCGGCAAGCAAGGTCGTCGTTGGCGGCTACTGCCTGGGCGCGGCCCGCCGGACTACAGCGCTCTAGTAGCTCCAGGGGTGCCCCCTTGGTGATCAGCTGCAGCCCGGCCTCGGTGGCCACGATCACGCTCATTCGGCGCCGATGGGAGTCAAATGGCAACTCCCGGCTGCGGGGATGGCGCTGCTGATGCACTTCGAGGCCCAGATCTCGAGCCTGGGCTGCCACCAGCAGGGCGGTTTCAGTGGGATCGCCGAGGGCTCGGCTGCCGTCACCGCTGGCTTTGAGCTGGGCGTTTGAACAAAGGCAGGCCGCCAGCAACAGCTCGGCTTCTGCACCTCGATCAATCCCTGGCTGCTCGCCTACCTGGGGCAGCCAGATCTCCTCCACCGCCATGCGGTTGCAGGTGAGGGTGCCGGTTTTATCGCTGCAGATCACGCTTACCGAGCCGAGGGTCTCCACGGCAGAAAGCCTGCGCACCAGTGCTTTCTGACTGGCCATGCGCTGAACGTTGATCGCCAGGGCCAAGGTGACCGTGGGCAGCAAGCCCTCGGGCACGTTGGCAACGATGATCCCCACAGCGAACACCAGGCTTTCGAGGGGACCCATCCCCACAAACAGAAGGCTGAGGCTGAAGGTGATCGCCCCCATGATTAAGGCGATGGCTGTGATGGTGCGCACGATGTGGCCCACCTGCTGCTCCAGGGTGCTGATGCCCCTGGGTGTGGCGGCGGTGAGGTGGGCCACATGGCCGAATTCGGTTTCACCGCCGGTGGCGTAAACGATGGCCTCGCCGCGACCGCCGGCCACGCTGGTGCCCGCCAAAACCAGATTGGCCCGTTCCCGAGTCGGAATCAGGACAACTTTGTCTGCCGCAGGTGAGTCGATGGCATCGGCATGGCGCGCCACTGGCTGGGATTCGCCAGTGAGCACCGAGAGATCCAGGCTCAGTTCGTTGGCCTGGATCAGGCGAGCATCGGCGGGCACCTGGTCTCCCTCCTCCAGCAGGATTCGGTCGCCCGGCACGAGCAGCTCGGCATCGAGCTCGGTGAGTTCACCGTTGCGCCAGAGCCGCACCTGGCGGGGTAGGGATCGCTTCAGCGCCGTCAGGGTGCGCTCGGCTTGGTAGTCCTGCCAGAAGGAGAACAGGCCGTTGACCAGCACAACCGCCCAAATAGCCCAGCCCAGCTGGGGGGTGCCCGCCGCAAATGCCAGGGCTCCGGCCACCCAGAGCAGCAGGGCCATGAAGTGCACCAGTTGATCGACAAACCTCAGCAGCAGGGAACGGCGGCGCTGGCTTGGGAGGCGATTGGCTCCAAACCGCTCCAACCGCCGCTGGGCCTCTGAGTCGCTCAGGCCTTGGAGTGTGGACTGCAGAGTTGCCGGCACTGCCTGCGCTGGGATGCTCCAGATCGGCTGGCTGGCAGAGAGCTGCATGGCGAGTTCAGCTAGCCGGTGGGGCAAGCCCCTTCTCGTCAAACACCCCTTCAAACAAAACGGAACTCAAGTAGCGCTCGCCCGAGTCGGGCAGCACTACCACGATGGTTTTGCCGGCGTAGGCCTCCTCTCGGGCTAGCCGCAGGGCGGCCGTGGCTGCGGCACCACAGGAGATGCCCGCCAGGATTCCCTCTTCCTTCATCAGCCGGCGGGCCATGGCCACCGCCTCCTCGTCGCTAACGGTTTCGACCCGATCCACCAGGTCCAGATCGAGGTTGGCGGGCACAAAGCCAGCGCCGATGCCCTGGATCTTGTGGGGACCGGGCTTGAGCTCCTGCCCTGCCTTGGCCTGGCTGATCACTGGGCTGTTGTTGGGTTCAACTGCCACCGAAACCAGTGGCTTGCCCAGGGTTCCCTTGATGTAACGGCTGACGCCAGTGATGGTGCCTCCGGTGCCCACTCCAGCCACGAGTACATCCACCGATCCTTCGGTGTCAGTCCAGATTTCGGGGCCGGTGGTGTCGTGGTGGATCTGGGGGTTGGCCGGATTGGAAAACTGCTGCAGAAGGACGTAGCGGTCGGGATCGGAGGCTGCCATTTCCTTGGCAGCGCCGATGGCGCCGGGCATGCCCATCCTTCCTTCTGTGAGAACGAGTTGGGCGCCGTAGGCCGTGAGCAGTTTGCGGCGCTCCAGGCTCATGGTTTCCGGCATCGTCAGGGTTAGGGGGATCCCCTTGGCGGCGGCCACGAAAGCCAGAGCGATGCCGGTATTGCCGCTGGTGGGCTCCACCAGCTCCTTGCCAGGTCCCAGCAGTCCCTCCTGCTCGGCGCGCCAAATCATGGCTGCACCGATGCGGCACTTCACCGAAAAGGCAGGGTTGCGACCTTCAATCTTGGCCAGTACGCGGGCCTTGCATCCCTCGGTGACCCGATTGAGCTGCACTAGGGGGGTTTTGCCGATGGTGAGGCTGTTGTCGGCGTAAACGCTCGTCATCCGTTTGGGGGAGCCATTCTCTTCGCGCACCCTAGGGATGCTCTGCCAAGCGAACAGCAAGAATTAGCCTGTTTTTACAGGTCTTGTGGTCAACAACATCGATCTGCAGTCGGTGAGCCAACTCGATGCCTCACGCAAGGCCTTGGGCTTGGCCCCTGGGGTTGACCCGACTGGGGCCCGCCGCACCCCGGCATAAGCGGTGCTTATAGGATCCATCAGCAGGGCTTTGGCGTCTCCCGGACGGCCTTCTCACCAATCCCGCAATCTTCCGTTACAGTCCTGTTACGCAATGTTCTTGCGCTCGACGGGATTCCGTCTGGTGGCTTGCCACCTTCCATACCCGTTCCTCTGGAACACCCTCTTCTCGTTCTCATGACAACC
>NZ_JAGQBL010000021.1:0-20442 GCF_024345615.1 Cyanobium sp. Maggiore-St4-Cus | reverse complement strand
AGGGTGCAAGCAGGGAAGCAGTAGTACAAAGGGTCAAAAGACAGGGAAATGCAGCAATGCGGCGCATGGCTAAGCGTCAAAGTCTTCCTGTAATAGCCGAAAAGACGCAGCCGCGCCTAGTCGAGCAGCCAGTGCGGCAACCTGGCCCAGCAACGCGCTCAGGGCGGTTCTGATCCACTGATGCACTAAAAGAGATTTGGAGTGCTCTCCGGTAGCCGTCGCCATTGGCGAATAATTGTTGCTTCCCGTGACCACCTGGTCGGTGCGAAAGGTGGCCAATTCTCTGCAAACCGAGCTTGCGGTCGGCGCTATTTAGGCAGGAAAGGTTGCGGTATGACGAAACGACCAAGCAACTGCGCCAGCTAGTCGATCAACTCGAAATCCTGATGCTGGTGGAGCAACTCCAATCCGTGGGCATGTGGTGTGCAGCGTTTAATCAGCTCGAAGATCGCGAGGTACTTGATCTTCTGGTGGCGGCAACACCCAATACGCCCAACTGAAATCACTGCTTGCCTTTTACCTCGAGATCGTGAGCACCCTTTTGCACAAGGTAGGAATTAATTGCCTCTTTTAAGACGGCGCCAAGTTTCTTGCCCTCGAGAATGGTTAAAAGTTTTAAAGCTCGATGCTCTTCCACGGAGAGCTCAACGGTAATTCTTGGCATGATTGTGAAGGGACCTGAGCTGATGTGACAAATCTATGCCAATACTAGTGGAGGATGTGCAATCGGATATCAACACCTAAACGTCAATGCTTCACCACAGGATTGTGAGATAATGCACTGGGCCAAGGGTTGGATTGGTGAATTAGTGATTGAGAGCTAAGGCTAATTTTGCAAAAGCGTCCCGGTGTCCCAGAAGCGTCGCAGCATTCCAGGTTGCCAGGCCTTGCGGTGGCCACCTCCCCCGTCAGGTCAGTGCGGCCAGCCGGTCGAAAGCTGGTTTCATTAAGGCTGGAGCTCTAGGAATAAATAATTGTATTCAGGGCTTATCGGCCTCGCCAGCCAATGCAAAATACAAAGACTAAATGGTTGCGAAAAGACAAAGCGGCCAGCTATTCAAGCAGACATCTCTTCAGTGATGTTGGCGCCACCAGTGCCAGCTTTCAATATTGATCAACAACCCAAGCAGGGTCATCACCACCATCAGCACGATCTGATCAAGGCGTGCATCTGGCACCAAACAGCAGCGGCAAGGCGCCCAGTGGCACTTGGCTGTTGATCTCGGGTGACTGCCCGTGGAATAAGGGCATCAAGGCCAAATCCACGTGGAACAGCATGGCCAGCAACCAGGCAATCCAGAGAGTGATCAACCGCTGGGCATGATTTGTAGTGGAGCGCATGCATCCATCCAGGTGTTGGGGGCAAGCGCCTGCTGCCATCAAATCGAAACCCGGTTCCAGGGCATCAGGGCCAGCAGGCGGGCCATGCCACAAAAACCACTGATGCCAGCAAACACCAGGCCGGCTCCCACAAACCAGCTGAGCAGAATCCAAGCCGGCGCCACCCAGCTGCCGAGGCCCAGACCGAGCAGCACCAAAGCGCCAGCGGCGATCTGAACCTGGCGCATCAGCGGCAGGGGGGCGTTGTTGAGCCTGTGCAGCGGCAAACCAGCCTGCTCCCAGCTCGGGATGCCGCCATCTAGATCGGCAAGGGGGCTGGTGTGCCCGTCCCGCACCAACTGGGCTAGGGCCTGGGCATTGAGACGGGTATCGAGGTCTGGTTTCATGACTGATAAGGAGGTTGATCAGGTTGAAGCGACGCCTTGCAGCGGGTAGCCCTCATCCGCCCAGCGGGCCAGGCCGCCGTGGAGGTTTGCCACCTGGCTGAGGCCGGCCTTAAGCAACTGCTGGGTAGCCAGGGCCGAGCGGCTGCCGGAGTGGCAGACCACCACCACCGGTTGATTGACGGGAAGTTCGGAGATGCGACCTTCCAGTTCCGGCAGGGGAATCAGCAGGCTGTCCGCCACCCGACCGTCGGCGCCGCCATATTCCTCAGCCGAACGCACATCCAGCAAGGTGAGGCCATCAAGGTGGGACGCCACCCAGGCGGGGGAAAGTTCAGGCAGGCCTGCATAGCTGCGTTGCAATGGCGCCCAACATGGGTTTGCAGCAGGGCTGGTGACGCCCTGATCCACGGGCTTGCCAGAGCGCATGTTGCCAGGCAGGGCTTCGGCGATCCTGTGGGGGTGGGGTAACTGCATGGACTCCATGTGACCAACGAAATCCCTTTCGGTGGCCATACCGCCCAGGCGGGCGTTGAAGGCTTTTTCTTCAACGACCGAGCTGACCGTGCGGCCCTCGTAGTCGTGCCCTGGATAGAGCAAGCAGGAGTCGGGCAGGCTGAAGAGTTGCTGGGTAATCGAGGCCCAGAGGGTATGGGGGTTGCCCTGCTGAAAGTCACAGCGACCGCAGCCCCGCACCAGCAAGGCGTCACCACTGAATGCCATCGACTGATCGTCGAGCACAAAACTGAGGCAGCCATTGGTATGACCTGGGGTGCTGCGCACCTCGAGCCAGCGAACACCAAAGGACAGCCGATCCCCGTGCTGCAGGGGCATGGTCACGTTTTTCGCCCTAGCGGCTGCAGCCAGGCCAATTGCACAGCCAGTGGCCTCGTGCAGCAGCCAGCTGCCGGTGACGTGGTCGGCGTGGGCATGGGTATCGAGGGAGGCCACCAGCTCGAGCCCCAGCTCACGGAGTAGGGCGAGATCCCGGCCGTGGCGCTCAAACACCGAATCGATGATCACCGCCTGGCGACTGGACACATCGCCTATTAAGTAGGTGAAGGTGCCGGTCTGGGCATCAAAAAGCTGGCGGAAGAGCAGGGATCCCCCTCCAGCCGCTGCCCGCAGGGAGATCGGCGTAAACGGGGCGACAACCATCGCGGCATTGCAGCTTGCTATGACCATAGCCGCATAAAGGCGTCACGTCCGGGGTTGCTCGGGGGAATGCGGCTTGCGACATAGCTGCGACATAATTAATAGATGGCCTATTCCAGCTCCATGCCGTCTCCCCAGTTGCTGGAGGAGTACTGCCAGTTTTTTCGTTTGCTGAGCGAGCCGGCGCGCCTCCAGTTGCTTTGTCAGCTCAGGGCAGGTCCCATGGATGTGGCAGCACTAATCGAAGCCACTGGCTTCTCCCAATCCCACATCAGCCGCCAGCTCGGCCAATTGCAGCGGGCTGGCCTAGTGCGCTGCGAGCGCGATGGGGTGCGCACTATCTGGAGTGCCGAAGGCGCCTTGGTAGACGAGCTCTGCTCCCTGGTGCAGACCCGACTCAAGCGACGTCTGGAGAACCAGCTAGCCCAACTGCAATCAGCCTGAGCGCGCCAGGCCTGAAGCCGGAAGAATGGCCTTAGCAGAAGTTCCCCATGGCGCAGCCAAAATCGCCCCTAGATCAGCTGCAGGAGCACCTACGCCAGAGCCAGCTGCTGGGCTCAATCAGCAGTGCCCTCTATTACGACCAGAACACGGTGATGCCGGCGGCCGGTGCCGAATGGCGTGGCGACCAACTGGCCCTGTTGGCCAGCCAGCTACACGAACGCCAGAGCAGCCCTGCTTACGCCGATCTGGTCGAGGCGGCGGAAGCTGAGCTTGAAGCCAGCACACCGGCGGCGGTGCGCCGCAACCTGCAGCTACTGCGGCTTGAGCTAAATCGCCAGCGCTGCCTAGATCCCCAGCTAGTAGCCCAGATCGCCCAAGCGCAGTCGCGCGGCAATGCCATCTGGCAGGAGGCAAGGCGCCGCAGTGACTTCAGCATCTTTGCTCCGGCCCTGGAAAGCCTGATCGGCCTACGCCGCGAACAAGCGACCCAACTTGCCGCCGCCGAAGCCCAACACCGCAGCCCCTGGGAAATCCTGGCCCAGCCGTTTGAGCCCGACGTCAGCAAAGAACGGCTGCAGCAGCTGTTTGCCCCACTGCAGGCCGAGCTGCCCGTTCTGCTCCAGCAGGCGGCAGCAACCCAGGTATCCCCCCTGCCAGAGCTACCCGAAGCCCTGCAGGAAAATCTCTGCACCGAGCTGCTCAACAGCTGGGGCTACGACCCGGCCTACTGCCAACGCTCCCGCTCGGCCCATCCCTTTTCCTGCACCGTGGGCCCCCAGGACTTCCGCATCACCACCAGGGTGGTGCCGGATCAGCCACTCTCGGCCTTCCTTGCCACCGCCCATGAATGGGGCCACTCCCTATATGAACAGGGCCTGCCCCGCACGGGCAACCACTACTTCCCCTGGCCCCTGGGTGAGGCCACCTCGATGGGGGTGCACGAGTCGCAGTCGCTGTTCTGGGAATGCCGCGTGGGCCGTAGCCGCGCCTTCGCCGAGCGCTGGCATCCGCGCTTCTGCGCCGGCTTAGGCAGCGGTGGTGGCAGCGGCGTTGGCAGCGGCAGTGATCCCTGGGGCGGCGCCCACGGCTTCTGGCGAGGGCTGAATCCCCTGCGGCCCGGCCTGATCCGGGTGGAAGCCGACGAGCTCAGCTACTGCTTGCACATCGTGCTGCGCTTTGAGCTGGAGCTGGCCCTGCTCGAGCAGGACATGCCGGTGGCAGAACTACCCCAGCAGTGGAACCAACGCATGCAGAAGCTGCTTGGAATCCAGCCGCAGACTGACGCAGAGGGATGTCTGCAAGATATCCACTGGGCCGAAGGCCTGTTTGGCTATTTCCCCAGCTATGCCCTGGGCCATCTGATCAGCGCCCAACTCGCGGAAACCATGGAGCAGGAGCTTGGCGGCCAAGGTGCCATCGAGGCCGCTATCGCTGCTGGTAAAGAGAGCAGCCTGCGGGACTGGCTGGCCAGCAGGGTTTATCCCCTGGGCCGCAGCGTCAATGCGGAAGAGCTGGTGGAGCAGGTGAGTGGCCAGAGGCTCAGCGCGGCAGCCTTCCTTCGCTATCTGCGCAACAAGCTGGAGCGCCTGCAGGCAGATACTTAAGATGCTGCTTAGCCACTCAAATTCCGCTTCATGGCGAACATCGACCACGCCCCGAGCCGCACGATGCTCAACCTGTTGCACGTGCTGCCGGCCTTCGCCGATGAAGCCAAGCTGCGCGTGAACGCGATCGTGGAGCTCAACTCCATGACGATCAACAAGTACGAATTGATCACGGAAACCGGCCACCTCAAGCTGGATCGCGTCGGCTATTCGTCGCTGGCCTACCCCTTCGCCTATGGCTGCATCCCCCGCACCTGGGACGAGGACGGCGACCCCCTAGATATTGAAATTGTCGGTGTCACCGAGCCCTTAGTACCGGGATCGCTGGTGGAAGCTCGGATCATCGGCATCATGACCTTTGACGACGGCGGCGAGGTCGACGACAAGGTGATCGCCGTGTTGGCCGATGACAAGCGTATGGACCACATCACCAGCTTCACCCAGCTTGGTGAGCAGTGGGTCACGGAAACCCAGTACTACTGGGAGCACTACAAAGACCTCAAAAAACCCGGCACCTGCAAGGTCAATGGTTTCTTGGAGCCAGTAGAAGCCGTGCGCATCATCAAGGAGTGCGAACGGCGCTATCTCCACATCATCGACACCAAGCTGGTGAACTAAGCGCCCTTATTTCTATGGCTGACTACCTCAAACCGCTCTGGATTGCCGCAGCAGCACTGGCAATGGCCCCGGCTTGGACCCCTGTCCAGGCCCAGAGCAACAGCCGGGAAATTGTGCTTCAGCTTGACAAGCGCACGATCAGCCTGCGTGAAGGCGGCAAGGTGCTGGGCAGTTGGCCAGTGGCGATTGGCGATCCCAGCACCCCCACACCAGTAGGGCGCTTCTCGGTGCAAAACAAGGTTGTTAATCCCAAATACCAGAGCACCAAAAGTGGCAAGATCAACGCCACCGTCGGACCAAATGGCCCCTTAGGTGATCGCTGGCTTGGATTCCAGAAAAGCGGACCCAACCAGTACGGCATCCATGGCACGCCAAATGCTTGGTCCTGGACGGTGACATCACGCGCAGCCGTTACCAATGGCTGCGTGCGCATGCTCCACGAGCATGTGCGCTCCTTATTTGATCAGGTGGAAGTCGGTACGCCAGTAATCGTGCAGCGCTGAAGCCAGCCGATTGTCGGAAAATATTCTGGAGATAACCCCAGCTGCAGCCGCAAGTTGGGGTTATCGGCGTACCTTATAAGGCCAAAACAAGGCATGAGGCCTTTCGACTGCGTCTATGTCTGCGGTTCCCCACTCCAATCATTCCTGCGAACCCCAAGTGAGCACCACCTTGAAGTGGGCCAGTGACGGCGAGCTTTCACCCCTTGATTTGGAGCGGATACTGGCCAGGTTAAGTGCGGTTGATCCAGCAGCCCAGGCGCTCTGTAGCCAGCTGCAGACTCAATCCTGAGCCCAATCCCCAGCGGGTGTGAGCTGGCGCGCTAGGGCCCGGGCCATGCCATCGCGGCTGGCCAAGCCACGTAGAGATGCAACCGGCAAACCGGGATTGGGAAGGCCATGGGGCAGGGCTGCCGCCGCCGCAGCCGGCACATCAAAAACCGGCAATTGGCGCAAGCCATTTGGCCTCAGCTGGTCTTCCAGCTGAGCAAGCTGGGCAGACATCGGCAGCCATACCAAGTCACTGCGGCGACAGGAGAGCAAGGTGGGCACCGGTAAAGAGCCGTCGTCATTGAACTCCCGCTCGGCACTTAGGGCCCGCTGCAGATCAGCCAGGGTGACCAGCCCCACCACCCAAGCCCCATCAGCCACCACCAGACAGTGGCCGTGGGCCTTCACCAGCTGAAGCAAGGCCTTTTGGGCTGGTAACTCAGCTGCCAGCACCAGGGGGGCCTCGGGCTCGAAAGCCTCAGCCACCTGCAGGGCGGCCAACTGGCGGCGGCGATGCTCCTCTTGGGGGTCAGGCCCAAGTAAGCCCGGATCAGCCAGGCCCTGCCAGCGCTCCACCAAGGCAGCACTGAGGCCTGCGGCGGCCATCAGCGGCAGCACAATTCGAATATCGCGGGTGAGCTCAAACAGCAGCAAAAGGGCCGTAAGAGGAGCCCTGGCACTACCGGCCAGCACAGCGGCCATGCCCACCATGGCGTAAGCGGGTGGCTCAGCCACCGGCAGGTGCAGGCCACTATCACCAAGCAGCTGGCCGTAGCAGTTGCCGAGCACCGCTCCCAGGAACAGGGATGGGGCAAAACCACCGCCAACAAAGCCGGTGGCATTGCTGATACCAGTTGCTAAGAGCTTGACACCCAGCAATACCAGCAAGGTGAGCAGGGGTACGCCACCCTCGCTGCCAAGCAGGGCCTCAATCGTGTCGTAGCCGACACCCAGCACCTGGGGAAAACCCAGAGCCATCACACCCACAGAGGCACCCCCTAGGGCGGTGGGCAGGCCTGGCGGCAGCTGGCCCAGCCAGGCCTGAAGCCGCTCGCTGCGGCCTGCCGCCAGCAGGCTCACCAAGGCCCAGGACATCAAGCTGGCCACCAGGCCCAAACCCAGATAAAGGGGTAACTCCAGCGGTGAGCGCACCTCGTATGCAGGCAAGCGCAAAATCGGTGTGTCGCCGAGCAGCAATTGGGTGACCAGCGAGGAAGCCACCGCCGCCACCAGCACCGCCCGCAAGCTGGGCCGGCCCTGAACGGCACTGAAGCTTCCTTCAAAAGCAAAAAACACCCCGGCGATGGGTGCCTTGAACCCCGCCGCCAGGCCTGCGGCCACTCCCGCGGCCACCAGGGCTTTCTGACTCTGGGGAGAGAGCCCGCCGCGCAGGGCCACCCACAGACCGATATTGCCGCCACTCTCAACGCTGGGCCCCTCCGGGCCGAGGGAGGCACCACTGCCCAGGCTGAGGGATGCACCCAGCAGGCGCTGAAAGGGCAAGCGGGGCCTAGCGCTAACGGCGCCATCGGCCATCGCCATCAGGCTGGGTAGGCCAGGGCCCAGATCACCGCCATAGCGGCGCAAAAGACCAACGGCCCAGCCCCCCAGGGTGGGCACCACAACCACCGGCCAGAGACTGATCCAATCGGGCAGTGAGGAAACCGGCAGGGGCAACGGCTCGGGAACGGCCGGGGGCGGTGGCAGGAAGCCAAGCCCGCCGAGACCCACCTGGAGCAGGGCGCGCAGCGGTGTGCCCGTATCAGGAGCCGCCGCCAGCGGCAATTCGGTTGCTAACTCCGGCGGCTGGCTACGACCAACCGTTAGGAGCCCCTCCACAAAAGGTCCAAACAGCCCGTTATTGATGAAGCCCAGCAATTCGTGGAAGGCCACCACTGCCAGTCCAGTGAGCACCCCAATCAGGGCAGCCCAGGCCAGCAGATTCCATTGATAGGGAAGGGCGCGGGCCTCGGCTTCAACGGGGCTGGCCGCCGCTGGCGCTGGTTCAGGCTTCGGGCCGGACAGTTGCAAAAATCTCCTCCAGGATCTCGCCTGCGCCCTGGGCCTTCAAAGCATGGGCAAGGGCGATCCCAATGGCCTCAGGGTCGGCCTGGGGACCGCAAGCCTCATCGCGAATCAGGCGCAGGCCGTCGATGCTTGCAACCATTCCCGTTAATACAAGCGTATCTCCGTCGAAGCGGCTGTTAACGCCGATGGGCACCTGACAGCCCCCCTCCAGCTCACGCAAAAAGGCTCGCTCAGCCAGGCAGCGACGGGCGGTGGGCTGGTGCTCCAACACCTTGATCTGCTCGAGCACGGCGGCATCCCCCTCTCGACACTCAATACCCAAGGCACCCTGGCCAACGGCGTGGAGGGAAATGGAGGGGTCGATCAGTTCGTGGATGCGATCCCCCAAACCAAGCCGTCCCAAGCCAGCGGCCGCCAGGATCAGGCAGTCGTACTCACCAGCATCAAGTTTCTCCAGACGGGTGATTACGTTGCCGCGCACATCCTTAAAGCTGAGGTGCGGGAAGTGGTGGCGCAGCTGGGCTAGACGGCGCAGGGAACTGGTGCCCACCACGGCGCCTGCGGGCAGGGTTGCCAGGCTCTTATCGCGGTGTTGTTCATGCACCACTAAGGCATCCGCGGGATCTTCCCGCTCGGTGATGCAGCCAAGCATCAGCCCCTCGGGCAGGTTGGTTGGCAGATCCTTGAGGCTATGGACGGCGATATCAGCCTGTCCAACAAGCATCTGAGCCTCTAACTCCTTGGTAAAAAGGCCTTTGTCGCCGATCTTGGCGAGGGCCACATCGAGAATCTTGTCCCCCTGGGTGGCCATCGCTTCAATCGTGATCTCCAGGCCGTTGTGGGCCTGGATCAGTTCATCGCGCACCCAATTGGTTTGCACCATGGCCAGCTGGCTGCGGCGGGAGGCTATGCGCAGGGGGTTGGCCATCAGGGGCAGATAACAGCCACTCAGATTAAGGGCCGAAGAAATCAAGGGGCAATGGACCCCAGGTGTCTTCCGCAGCCGTATCTGCTGAACAGTGACCGCTGATCAATAGTCCCTCTCCTAGACCGGTTTCAGCGCGCACCTGAAAGCGACCGCTGTTCTGGTTGGCCTTGAGGAAGACCGGACCCTCGATCGAATCGAGGGCAACACCGGCGGGATCTAGCTCCAATTGCGACCAGCCCAGAGCCGTCTCGACCTGACGCAGACAGGTCACCGCAGCCGCTGCAGAGGCTGCCATCACTCCCGCCGTGAACCAGTCGCAGCGAGCCAGCAGCGGCTCAAGCTCTGCCCGCAGCTCCGAGAGCGCTGCGGGGTCGAGCGACGGAGCAGTGCGCAACCCCCGCAGGGATGCCAGGCCCTGACTCACTTGATGTACTCCTTGAGCACGCCGTTGCGGTTGGGGTGGCGCAGCTTGCGCAGGGCCTTGGCTTCAATTTGACGAATGCGCTCCCTGGTGACATCAAAGATCTGGCCGATCTCTTCAAGGGTCTTCATGCGGCCGTCATCTAGGCCGTAGCGCAGACGCAGCACGTCACGCTCCCTGGGGCTGAGGGTGGCCAGCACGCCCTCGAGGTCCTCTCGCAGCAGATTCTTGGCCACATCCTGCTCAGGGTTTTCAATATCGGCCTCGATGAAGTCACCGAGGCGGGAATCCTCCTCTTTGCCGATCGGCGTCTCCAGGGAGATGGGCAGCTGGGCGCTTTTGGCGATGAAACGCAGCTTCTCGATGGTCATTTCCATCGATTCGGCAATTTCCTCTTCGGTGGGCTTGCGGCCGAATTCCTGGGAGAGGGTCTTAGTGGTCTTCTTGATCCGGGAAATGGTTTCGTATAGGTGCACCGGAAGGCGGATAGTGCGTGACTGATCAGCGATAGCCCGGGTGATCGCCTGACGAATCCACCAGGTGGCGTAGGTGGAAAATTTATATCCCTTTTCGTGGTCGAATTTCTCGGCAGCCCGGATCAAGCCGAGGGAACCCTCCTGAATCAGGTCCTGGAAGCTCAGGCCCCGGTTCATGTATTTCTTTGCGATCGAAACCACCAGGCGCAGGTTTGACTGCACCATCTTTTCCTTGGCTCGGCGGCCAAGCATCAGGCGCCGGCGGAACTTGATGGAGGGCATCTCCACCAATGCCGCCCATTCCTTGTTGTCGGGCTGGCGGCCGTGATCGGCCTCAAACTGAGCAGCGATCTCCTCGAGCTGGAGTAGGTCGGCGATCTTGCGGGCTAGCTCGATCTCCTCATCGGGCCGGAGCAGGCGGATACGGCCGATCTCCTGGAGGTAAACCCGAATGGAGTCTTCGGTGTAGACACCTTTAGGCCCCACCTTGATGCTGGCGAGGGCCTTGGCAGCCTTCTCGTCCTTCTCGGCAGAGCTGCCGGATAGGCCTAGATCATCGGCATCGTCTACCTCAGCGGTATCGACGGGAGCCTCAGTCTTGGCCTTGGCCGCTGGGGGTTTAGGCGCTGAGGATTTGCTCGCGGCCGGCTTTGCTTTGGTAGCAGCCTTTGCCTTGGTAGTAGCAGTTCCTTTAGAAGCAGCAGGGGCTTTGGTGGCAGCCTTTGCTTTGGGAGCAGCCGTTCCCTTGGAAGCAGCCGGGGTCTTGGCAGCGGCTTTTGCTTTTGGCGCAGCCTTTGGCTTAGGTGCAGCCTTCTTGGGCTTTACTTGCACCTCTTCACCGGCCGCCGTGGCCACCATCAAGATTTCAGGAGTTGCTTTCGGCTGGGCAGCAGCAGGGCTCATAGGTAACGAAAACGAAACAACAAAACAAATGGGCGGAAACGCATCGCCTGAAATCGGGTCTAGAGATCTTCTGCCTGCAATCGGCAGAAAATTGTTTCAGCTACGCCGGGATTAGCCGTAGGAGCTGGTGCAAGACCACGAAAACGGGAACGAAACCTCTGAACGGTGGTAGTCGGCAAGGAAAAGTCGAGCGACCCGGCAAAAAGCAAGGGGTCGGTGGCCGAGGCCTGGAAGGGTTGGCCGAAGCCTGGACGGGTTGGCCGAGGCCTGGACAGGGCTGACAGGGGTGGTCGCAGACCGGGAGGCCGAATGGTGGGAGGCTGGCTCCCGGGGTCTCACTTCAGGTCTTCCCGCTGGACGGAAATCTGCTTAGTTCCGACGGCAGTCCTTGAACTGCCCAACATCCACATCCTAAGAATGGGTTGTGACCTGTGCAAGCTTGTCGACCCCCTGGCTGCAGATCTGGCTCGAAGCCGGGCGCGAAGGCCAGGTATTCACCTACGCCAACTCGCCAGAAACCCCGGCCGGGATTGGGGATTTGGTGCGGGTGAGGCTGCAGGGCCGCCCGCACACCGGCTTGGTGGTGGGCTGGCTTGATCAATTACCCGCGAGTCTCAGCAGCAAGCGAATACAGCCGATCCTGGAGGTTTGGCAGCGGGCTGCCGTAGATCCCGATTGGCAAAACTTAATGACAAGCGTGGCGGCGGAGTGCCACACGAGCCTCTTCAAAACTCTGAAAAGTGCCCTGCCACCGGGCTGGCTTGGCCAGCGCAACCAGGGGCCAAGCAGGCCAAGCCGTGCAATCTGGCTGGTGGAGCGCTCCGATACAGCACTCCTCAGCCAGCCCCTCACCGAGCGGCAGCAGCAACTGCTTGAGCACCTTGGGCGCCATAGCGGGCCAGTGCCCCTGCGGGATCTTTGTGGTGAGGCTGGCTTCAGTCGCGCCGTCCTCAAGGGCCTGGAGGCTCGGGGCCTGGTGCAGCGCCTTCAGGCTCCCCCCGAAGGTAGTGGAGCTGGCCTGGCTCCGGCCTACTGGCCTGCCCTGACGGAAGCCCAGGCCGCTGCAGTCCAGGCCCTGGCCGGTGCCCCAGCGGGCGCGGAATTTTTGCTCTGGGGTGTTACAGGCGCCGGCAAAACTGAGGTGTATCTGCGGGCGGCCGCTCAAGCTCTGGAGCTGGGGCAGGCCACCCTCTTACTCACCCCGGAGATTGGCCTAATTCCCCAGTTGCTCGACCGGGCACGGGAACGCTTCGGCTGCCGGGTGGTCGAGTTCCACAGCGGCCTTTCCGATGGAGCCCGGGTGGCGGCCTGGCGTCGCTGCCTAGAACCAGAAGCGGTGGTGGTGGTGGGTACCCGCTCAGCGATCTTTCTGCCCATGCCCAGGCTGGGCCTGATCGTGCTCGATGAGGAACACGACAGCTCCTACAAGCAGGACAGCCCGATGCCCTGCTATCACGCCCGCGACGTAGCCCGCCTACGGGCCCGGCACAGCGGGGCGCGGCTGGTGCTCGGCAGTGCCACCCCCTCCCTCGAGAGTTGGCTGAGCTGTCAATCCCCCCAACCAGCCACCCGCCTCCTACGACTGCCGGAGCGGATTGGTTCGCGACCCCTGCCTGCCGTACGGGTGATCGACATGCGCCACGAGCTCGCGGACGGCCACCGTCGCTTGATCAGCCGGGCCCTGATGGGGCGCTTAGAGCAGCTGCAGGAGAAGGGCGAACAGGCAGTGGTGCTTGTCCCCCGACGGGGCTATCGAGCATTCCTGAGCTGTCGCAGCTGCGGTGAAGCGGTGCTCTGCCCCCACTGCGATGTATCCCTAACCGTGCACCGCTCCAAAGGGGGCCAGGAATGGCTGCGCTGCCACTGGTGCGACCACCGCGCCGAGATGGGCAATCGCTGCGGCCACTGTGGCTCCACTGCCTTCAAGCCTTTTGGCGCGGGCACACAGCGGGTGATGGAGCAGCTGGCAACCGAGCTTGAAGGGTTGCGCCTGCTGCGCTTTGACCGTGACACCACCCGGGGCCGCGACGGCCACCGCCGCCTGCTCGATCGCTTTGCCCAAGGGGAAGCCGACGTATTGGTAGGCACCCAGATGCTGGCCAAAGGCATGGACCTACCCCGGGTCACCCTGGCGGCGGTATTGGCGGCAGACGGGCTTTTGCATCGCCCCGATCTGCGCTCCTCCGAGCAGTGCCTGCAATTGCTGTTGCAATTAGCGGGCCGGGCGGGCCGCGGCGAAAAACCAGGCGAGGTGCTGGTGCAGACCTACAGCCCCGAACACCCGGTGATTCGCCACCTGGTGGATGGGCGCTACGAGCTGTTTTTGGCCGAGGAGAGCCAGTTGCGCCGCCAGGGTGGCCTGGTGCCCTTCAGCCGGGCCTGCCTCCTGCGTCTGAGCGGACCAAGCGCCAGCGGCACGGCAACCGCCGCCGCCGCCTTGGCGGAGAGAATCCGCAGCCAAGTGGCGGCAGCCGGCTGGCTGTTGATTGGTCCAGCCCCGGCCCCGGTAGCCCGGGTAGCGGGCAAGAGTCGCTGGCAGCTGTTGCTGCATGGTCCCGCCGCCCAGCCCCTGCCCTTGCCGACTGAAAGCCTGCTGCGGGAGGGGCTGCCTGCGGGGGTGGGTCTGGCGATCGACCCAGACCCCCTCACCCTTTGAGCACCGCGCTCAAGCCGGGAGTTCCGGCAGGCCGAAGCCCAGCAGACGCCGCAGGCGCTCCAGGGCCAGCACCAGCACTAGGGCAAGGGTAATCAGGGCGCCGCCAATACCAAGACCACTCCAGCGCCAGCAGCTGAGCTGCAGGGTGTTGCTGGCGCCAAAGCGCAGGGGCCAGTGCAGGGCAGCTCGTCCAGAAATCGCCGCAGCGGGCTCGGGACTGGCCAGGCGGACAGCCGCAGGGGTCACAGGGGCCAGGTCGATGGTGGCGCTGAAACCCGGCAGAGAGGTGAGCCCACGCAGGTCCACTGTCAGTTCAAGGCTTTGGCGCACCCCCAGCAGCCAATTGCGCTCCCGCAGCTGGAAGTGGGGCGGCTGCAGGGCCACACCGGCCAGATCCGCTGCCGCGCTGAGGTTTGCTGCCAGCAGAGCAAGGGCCTCGGGCGCTGGCAGCACCGGGCTCTCCAGTCGCTGGTGAAAGCCGTCTGCGCCAGCAGATGGCTTGGGCTGCTTGGCCGGGTGAAATCCCTGGGTCAGCAGGGTGCGGCCAAACTGACGGGCCCAGGGCTCGGGTTGGGTGCCGGGGCTCGATAGGCCATGGGCGATCTGCAGCCGGCCCGGCCCCTTGAAGGTCAACTCGCTGCGCACCTCGGTGCAGCCGCCTAGCAGCAGCGTCAGCAGCAACAGCAAAACTGCCAGCACAGCGAAGCCCACTGGAGCCCTGGTTGGCCCCACCGGTGGCGGTGGCGGCGGTGGCGGTTTGTTGGAGCGGCGGCCGCGGGCAAGCTGCTGCATCTGGCCGCCCATGGCCTCGGCTGTGCCCAGATCGGGCAGGGTGATCGACCAATCGCGGGGGCGCTCGAGGGCCGGTGCCTCCAGCACGGTGAGTAGGTCTATGGCCTGAGCCCGCAGGCTGGCATCACGGCAGCGCTTGATCAGCCGGCAACACAGGATCGCCCGGCCGTTGTCGCCCCGCCCCATCCAGGCGGTGGCGAGCAGCAGCTGAATCTCAGCTCCGGTGGCGGTAGCAGCAGGATGCTTACTGCTGAGGGGATCCAACAGGCGTACAACCTGGCCGTAATCGCCCCGCTCGAGGGCTGCACGGGCTGCAGCCAGCAGGTCTTCAGCCATGGCCGACGCGCTGGCTGCCCACCACCATGGTGCCAATCCCCGAATCGGTGAATACCTCCAGCAACAGGGCGTGGGGCACCCGGCCATCAACGATGTGGGCCGCCGCCACTCCCTGGGCCAGGGCCCGGATGCAGCATTCGGTCTTCGGGGTCATGCCGCCTGCCACCACACCGTCATGGATTAATTGGCGTGCGTCCGCCAGGGTCAGCTGACGAATTAGGGAGTCAGGATCGTGGCGATCCTTCAAAATTCCTGCCGTGTCTGTGAGCAGGATCAGTTTCTCGGCCTGTAATGCCGCGGCCAGTTCACCTGCCACGGTATCGGCATTGATGTTGTGGGCCTGGCCCTCAGCGTCGGCGGCCACGCTCGAGATCACCGGTATGTAGCCGGCATCGAGCAGGGGAAAAAGCACTGCCGGATCTACTGCCGCCACCTCTCCCACCAGCCCGTTTACCCCGCCGGCGTAGGTGCGGGCCCGCACCAAGGAACCATCACTGCCGCAAAGTCCCACGGCCCGGCCACCCACCTGATTGATGCCGTTAACAATATTTTTGTTGACCCGGCCCACCAGCACCATCTCCACCACGTCCATGGTTTCCGGAGTGGTGATCCGCAAACCGTCACGGAATTCGGGCTCGATTTGGAGGCGATTCAGCCAGTCATTGATCTCCGGACCGCCGCCATGAACCACCACCGGCTGCACCCCCACCGAGGCCAGCAGCACCACATCGCGGTACACAGCGTCGCGAAGCTCCGCTTGCACCATCGCCGCGCCGCCGTACTTGACCACCACCCTGCGGCCCGCAAAGCGTTGGATGTATGGAAGGGCCTCACTTAGGACCGACACCCTCAGGGTGTCCTGACTGCTGATCAAGGTTTCGCTTGTCGAGGGGGAGATGGATTGAGCGGTCTTAGCTAGCGCTGGGCTCGGGCACCAGAGCGAGGCTGAATTCATCGCGGCGCTCTGGCTTGATGTCGGCACTCAAACCGGGGCCAAAGAAGCGGCCAAGCCGATCAGCGCGGGCCTGCCAGCGATCTAGGGGCACCCCTTCGCAGCGAAAGCGCAGGCGCAAGCCATAGCGGCCATCACAGTCGAGCTCCTCAACACTCAGCAGCTGGGGCGGAGCGTCCTCGTCCCAGAGCTTGAGCACCTCCAGGGAGCTCTCCAGATGGGCTTTCTGTCCGTAGCGCCAGCGATCTACATCGGCCAGCAGCTTGCGCAGGGGCTCGCTCTCCGGCAGGTCCCGCAAATGCTTGAAACGGGAGGCCGGCGTTAGTCGCTTAGGTGGAGGCAGCTCAGAGGATTTCAAGGCCAACCCACCCAACAGGATCGGAATGCCGTAGAAGATCGTCGGCAGGCTGAGATTGGGGATATCGGTGGCATAGGCGATCGTGCCGATCACCGTGAGCACAGCCCCCGCGATGGTCACGAGGCTGCCTGGTGAGAGAAGTGCTTGCATACAGCCATCTTCCTTTATGCCCATGGCGGATGCGACCACCAGCCGGCCCAGCGAAACCGGCACCGCCGAACTGATCAGCAACCTCAAGAGCGACCGGCTTTGGTTGCTGCGCCAAATTGATGCGGGTCGTTGGCCCCAATGGCGCCTGGATCTAGCCGCCCTGGAGCGGGAGCTGGGCCAGCTGCTCGATCAGTTGAGCGACTCCGATTCCAGCGCCGACGCCTAGCTCTGAACGGGATCAATCCCGCATCAAAAAGGGATGTCGTCGTCGTCAGGGAGATCAGGCACCAGCGGGGAGGTATTCCAGGTTGGCGGCTGGGCCCCTGCCGGCGCGGCTGGAGCTGGGGTGGCAGGGGGAGCCGCCGCTGGGGCACGGCGCTGGGGCGCAGGCGCAGTTGCGGCAGCTGGATTGACAGCAGGACTGCTGGTGGCGCCAGGACCCATGCCGTGCAGCCGGGCCAGGGTGAATTCAGCGCGCTTTTCCTTGACGCCGTCCTGACGGGTGACGGTATTCATGCGCATCCGGCCCTCGAGCATCAGCCGCTGGCCAACCTGCACCCGGTTCTGGAGCTCTTGGGCCAGATTGCCCCAGCCGACCACCTTCAATTGACCCGGGGGATCATCAGGACGCAGGCCATCTATCTGGACCGCCATCTCCGCCACCGGCGTCTGATTGTCCTGGGTGTATCGCACCTGGGGCGCTTCCAGCACCTCAACCTCGAGCAGACAGTGATTCACTCCCCGGCAACCATTGGTGGGTCCCATCCTGATGCACGGACCTGAGATTGAGCAGACCTCGCCCCGTCTGTGGCTGATCAGCGGCACCGGCGAAGGCCCCGTAGTGGCGGAGCGGCTGCTGCAGCGCGGCTGGCACCTAACCGTTAGCGTTGTTGGTGCAACAGCGGCCCTGGCCTATCGCCCCCATCCGGGGCTAACCCTGCGCGTCGGCGCCATCGCTGGCGAGCAGGGGGTATGGGCAGAACTGGTCGCCGCCGAATCGGTGGGTTGGCCCTATGCGGTGGTGGTGGATGCCAGCCATCCCTTCGCCTGTGTGGTGAGTCGCCAGCTGGCCGCCGTGTGCAAGCAGCGCCGCCAACGGCTGATACGGCTGCTGCGTCCCACCCTGCCTGGAGCGGCAACGATCCTGCCGAGCCTGGAGACGCTGCGTAGTCGCTCGCTGCAGGGCCACCACCTCCTATTGGCAATAGGTGCACGCCAACTAAAACAGGCGCTGGCCTGCAGCCCCGGCGCCCGTCACTTCGCCCGGCTGCTGCCCAGCCCAAGGGCCCTACAGCTGGCCATGGCAGCTGGCTTGGCGGCCGATCAGGTCGCCTGCCTCCGCCCAGGCTCGGAGCTGGAGGTAGAGCGATCCCTGATTCGCCGCTGGCGCATCACCACGGTGTTGGCACGCCAGTCGGGCGGAGTTACTGAACAGCTCTGGCAGCAACTTTGTGCCGGCACAGGCCCCCAGCTATTGCTGATCGGTAGGCCAGTAGAGCCGGCAGGAGTAGAAGCCCTTGGCCAAAGTGAGCTGTTAGGGGCTCTGGTGCTGCCGTAGTGAAGCTCAGCCCAGGTGCTGGGCTACTAGCTGCTTGAGCGAGCCTTGGGGCCGGGGCCCCAGCTGGGTCACGACCTGACCAGCGCAGAGGGAACCCAGCCGTCCACAGGCCTCGACGGCCTGGCCCTGGGTATAGGCGTGCAGGAAGCCAGCGGCGTAGAGATCACCCGCCCCTGTGGTGTCCAGCAAGGGACCGAGCTGGAAGGGGGCGACGCTGTGGGTGCCGGCGCCATTAAGGACTACCGATCCCTGCTCGCTGCGGGTGAGGGCTGCCAGCTTGCAGCGGCCCCGCACCTGGTCGGCAGCCTCTTCAAAACTATTGGCCTTGTAGAGGGCTGTGATCTCCATTTCGTTGGCAAACAGGATGTCGACGTGGCCGTCCACCAGCTCCTGGAAGCTTTCGCGGTGACGCTCGACGCAAAAAGCATCCGACAGGCTCAAAGCCACCTCGCCCCCATGGGCGCGGGCCACCTCGGCCGCAGTGATGAAAGCCGCCTTGGCCTCGTCGCTGTCCCAGAGGTAACCCTCTAGGTAGAGCACCTTGGCTTGGGCAACCATGTCAAGGTCGAGGTCGGCTGGATCCAGCCCCACCGAAGCGCCCAAGTATGTGCACATGGTGCGCTGGGCATCTGGAGTCACCAGGATCAGGCAACGGGCCGTGGAGGGCCCCTCCGTGGCCGCAGGGGTGTCAAAGCGAGCTCCAACCGAACGGATGTCGTGGGTAAAGATCCCCCCCAGCTGATCGTTGCGCACCCGACCGATAAAGCCCGCCCTGCCGCCCAGTTGGGCAACCCCGGCCAGGGTGTTGGCAGCGGAGCCGCCAGAGGTTTCAAGGCCCGGCCCAACGCTGGCGTAGAGGCGCTCGGCTTGGGCTTCGTCCACCAGGGCCATGGTGCCCTTGGTGAGTTCAAAGTTGTCGATAAGGTCGTCGTTGGCTTGCACCAGCACGTCAACGATGGCGTTGCCAATGCCGACGACGTCGTAGGTCTTTTCCATGGGATCCATTAGGTGCTCAGCAGGGCCCGCTTGGGACCGTGAATGGGGTCTTCTACAACGATCGTCTGATCGCGGTTAGCGCCAAGGGAAACGATGGCGATTGGTACCTCCATTAGATCGGCAAGAAAGCGCAAGTAGCTCATCGCCGTTGGAGGTAATTCCTCCAGGCTGCGGCAATCGGCAGTAGAGGTTTGCCAACCCGGCAAGGTTTCAAAGATCGGCTGGCAGCGGGCGAAATCCTCCGAACTGCTGGGGAAATATTCGATCCGCTCGCCGTCGAGTTCGTAGGCAACACATACCTGGATTTCATCGAGCTCATCAAGCACATCGAGCTTGGTGATGGCCAGACAATCGAGGCCGTTCACCTCCACCGCATAGCGACCGATCACCCCGTCAAACCAACCGCAACGGCGGCGGCGGCCCGTGGTGGTACCAAACTCACCGCCCCGATCACAGAGATGATCGTTGAGGCTGCCTTGGAGCTCGGTGGGGAAGGGACCCTCTCCTACCCGGGTCGTGTATGCCTTGGCTACCCCGATCACCCGATCGATCAAGGTGGGGCCCACCCCTGCTCCGATGCAGGCACCGCCACTTACCGGGTTTGAGGAGGTGACATAGGGATAGGTGCCGTGGTCAAGATCCAGCAGGGTGCCCTGGGCTCCCTCAAACAGGATGTTTTGGCGGGCCCGCGCAGCGCTGTGGATAGTGCGGGTGCAATCGACCACATGGGGCGCTAGCCGCTTGCCGTAGCCGACGTATTCGGCCACAACCGTCTCGAAATCCAACGGCTCAAGGCCGTAGAGCTTCTCGAGAATTTCGTTCTTTTCGGCAAGGGGGCCCGCGAGGCGATCCCGCAACCGATCCCCGTCAAGAATGTCCAAGATTCGGATGCCATTGCGCTCCGATTTATCTGCGTAGGTGGGACCGATGCCCCGGCCAGTGGTGCCGATGCGGCGATCACCACGGCGCTGTTCCATCGCCTGATCCAACAGTCGGTGGTAAGGCATGGTGACGTGGGCCGTAGAAGCCAGCTTCAAGCCACTGATGTCGATGCTGTAGGTGGCGAGCATGTCGAGCTCTCCCAGCATCACCTTGGGGTCGACCACCGTGCCGGAGCCGATCAAGCAAATCGTGTCGGGGTAAAGGATCCCGGAGGGGATCAGGTGCAGTTTCAGCACCTTGTCGTCCACGACGATGGTGTGGCCGGCGTTCACCCCGCCTTGATACCGCACCACAACGTCGGCTGAGCGGCTGAGAAGATCCGTGATCTTGCCCTTCCCCTCGTCACCCCACTGCGCACCGATGACGACAACGTTGGCCAAGGACACAGCGGCCCGGAGCCGCTTCTGAGCACAATCCGAGAGCTTCTCAGATCGTGGGGTCCTTCGTCAAAGATGGTTGGCTTGGATCAGGGCCTTAGGCGCCGCGAGTCGCGTTGGTTTCAGCCTTCTTGAGTTCCTTGGCGATCCGCTCCTTGAGCGCCTCCGGCAGCGGGCGATTGGGATAATTGGTGTAGTGGCCAGCCATTGAGTTGATCGCCGTCTGCATGGTGGTGAAAGAGCCCAAGCCGTTC
>NZ_JAGQBL010000020.1:0-27080 GCF_024345615.1 Cyanobium sp. Maggiore-St4-Cus | reverse complement strand
GACGCCGACGACTTCCTGCACATCATCGAGAAGCACTGCCAGCAGGGCGTTGACTACCAAACGATTCATGCCGGCCTGCTGATTGAGCACCTGCCGCTAGTGAAGGGTCGCCTCACCGGCATTGTGAGCCGCGGTGGCGGGATCTTGGCCCAGTGGATGCTTTATCACCACAAGCAGAATCCGCTGTTCACCCATTTCGATGACATCATCGAAATCTTCAAGCGCTACGACTGCAGCTTCTCCTTGGGCGATTCGCTGCGGCCTGGTTGCCAGCATGACGCCTCCGACGCCGCCCAGCTGGCGGAGCTGAAAACCCTTAGCCAGCTCACCCGCCGCGCCTGGGAGCACGACATCCAGGTGATGGTGGAGGGTCCGGGCCATGTGCCGATGGATCAGATTGAATTCAACGTCAAAAAGCAGATGGAGGAGTGCAGTGAGGCGCCCTTCTATGTGCTCGGCCCGCTGGTCACCGACATCGCCCCCGGCTACGACCACATCACCAGCGTCATTGGCGCAGCGATGGCTGGTTGGTATGGCACAGCGATGCTCTGCTACGTGACCCCGAAGGAGCACCTGGGCCTGCCTAATGCCGAAGATGTGCGTGAAGGCCTGATTGCTTACAAGATCGCTGCCCACGCTGCCGACATCGCCCGCCACCGCCCCGGCGCCCGCGATCGCGACGACGAACTCAGCCGGGCTCGCTATGCCTTCGATTGGAACAAGCAGTTTGATCTCTCGCTTGATCCTGAGCGGGCTCGTGAGTATCACGACGAAATCCTGCCCGCCGATATCTACAAGCAGGCAGAGTTTTGCTCGATGTGCGGCCCCAAGCACTGCCCAATGCAAACCAAGATCACCGATGAGGATCTGGCGGGGCTGGAGCAGGTGCTGGCAGAGCAGAAAGCAGGAGTTGAGGCTGGGGCTGCGGTAGTGGTGTGAGATCACCCTGCTTGGGGTTCACGGTTCCGTGAGTTGACATAAAAAAAGCCCCGCCGTTAGGCGGGGCTTTTCAGTCTCTGTTGAATCAGCCCAGCGCTTTGGCAGTTGCCACCACGTTCTCGACAGTGAAGCCAAACTTCTCGAGGCAGACCGGACCAGGTGCCGAAGCGCCGAAGCGGTCGATCGAGATGCAGGCGCCATCGAAGCCGGTGTATTTGTGCCAGCCGAAGGAGCTGGAGGCTTCCACCACAACGCGCTTGCGTACGGCGGCGGGCAGCACGCTTTCGCGGTAGGCGGCATCCTGCTCTTCGAACAGCTCGATGCAGGGCATCGAAACTACCCGCACGTTCTTACCTTCGGCGCGCAGCTGGGCTGCGGCTTTGGTGCAGAGCTCCAGCTCGGTGCCGGTTCCGATCAGGATTAGTTCCGGGGTGCCATTGCTGTCCTCCAGGATGTAGCCACCTTTGGCCACATGGGCTGCAGCCGAACCAGGCTGATTGGCCATGGCTTGGCGGCTGAGGGCCAGCACGGTGGGGCGCTTGCGGTTGGTGACAGCTACTTGATAAGCACCCATGGTCTCGTTGCCATCGCCGGGGCGCATCACCAGCAGGTTGGGGATGGCGCGCAGGTTGGCGAGGGTTTCCACCGGCTGGTGGGTTGGGCCGTCTTCGCCCAGACCGATCGAGTCGTGGGTGAGCACGTAGATCACGCCCAGCTCGCTCAAGGCCGAAAGGCGCATGGCGCCGATCATGTAGCCCGCGAAAACTAGGAAGGTGCCGCCGTAGGGGATCAGGCCGCTGCCGTGGTAGGCGATGCCATTCATGATCGCCGCCATGGCGTGCTCGCGCACGCCGAAGTGCAGGTAGCGGTTGGCTTCGGCACCCTTCTGGAAGCTCGCCTCGCCTTTGATATCGGTGAGGTTGGAGTGGGTGAGGTCGGCCGAGCCGCCAATTAGCTCGGGCAGGTTGGGGCCGAAGGCGTTAAGGGCGTTGTAGGAGTGCATGCGGGTGGCCAAACCCTTGTCTTCTGGGCTGAAGCTCGGCAGGGAAGCGTCCCAACCCTGGGGCAGCTCGCCGCGAAGCTGGCGCTCGAATTCAGCAGCTTCAGCGGGGTACTGGCTGCGGTAGGTGGCCAGGCTGGCGTTCCAGGTGGCTTCAAGTGCTTCACCGCGGCTGATCGCTTGGCGCCAGTGGTCGTAGGCATCCTGGGGAACCTCAAATTCGCCGTAGCTCCAGTCGAGGGCTTTGCGGGTGAGCTCTGCTTCGTCGGCGCCTAGGGCTGCGCCGTGAACTCCAGCGGTATTGGCCTTGTTTGGCGAGCCGTAGCCGATTGTGGTGGTCACCTTGATCAAGCTGGGCTTGTCGGTGACGGCCTTGGCTGCCTCGATGGCTTGGGCAATGGCGGCCACATCGGTGTTGCCATCCTTGACGTGGATGGTGTGCCAGCCATAGGCCTCGTAGCGCTTCAGCACGTCCTCGGTGAAGGAGACGGAGGTGTTGCCGTCGATGGTGATGTGGTTGTCGTCGTAGAGGGCAATCAGCTTGCCCAAGCCAAGGTGGCCGGCCAGGGAGGCGGCTTCACCGCTCACGCCTTCCTGGTTGCAGCCGTCGCCCATGATCACGTAGGTGTAGTGATCAACCAGGTCGCAGCCGGGCTTGTTGAACTTGGCAGCCAGGTGCGCTTCGGCGATAGCCAGTCCCACGGCGTTGGAGATGCCCTGGCCCAGGGGTCCGGTGGTGACCTCAACGCCGGGGGTTTCGAAGGTTTCAGGATGACCAGGGGTGCGGCTACCCCACTGGCGGAATTGCTTGATGTCTTCGATGGTCACCGAGTCGTAGCCGGTGAGGTGCAGCAGCGCGTAAAGCAACATGCAGCCGTGGCCAGCCGAGAGCACGAAGCGGTCCCGGTTGAACCACTTGGGGTTCTTGGGGTTGTGCTTAAGCACCTTGTCCCACAGGGCGAAGGCCATTGGGGCGCAGCCCATGGGCAGGCCGGGGTGGCCCGAATTGCTCTTATTGATCGCGTCAATCGCTAAGAAGCGGATGCTGTTGACGCAGAGCGATTCGACGGATGTGGAGGGAGCGGCGACCATGGCTAAGGCAGGTGGGGGAGTGGGAGGAGGAGGCTCACGCCATGCGGCGGAACGCCAGGCAGACGTTGTGACCGCCAAACCCGAAGGAATTGGAGAGCACCACGTTGAGGGTGTGTTCCCTGGCCTGGTTGGGAACCACATCCAGATCGCAGGCCGGATCCGGATTTTGGTAATTGATGGTAGGTGGCACCAGGTTGTGCTCAATAGCCAGCACCACTGCGACCGCCTCAATGCCGCCGCTGCCTCCAAGGAGGTGGCCGGTCATCGATTTCGTGGAGCTCACGGGTATCTGGTAAGCCCAATCCCCGAGAGCACTCTTGATGGCGGAGGTTTCGTTGCTGTCGTTGGCCTGAGTACTGGTGCCGTGGGCATTGACGTAGTCGACGGCTTCTGGCTCAAGCCGGGCATCCTTGAGGGCAAGACGCATGGCTTCAGCACCGCCGACCCCCCCCGGGGTAGGTGAGGTGATGTGGTGGGCATCGCAGGTCATGCCGTAGCCCACCACCTCGGCCAGGATCTGGGCACCGCGAGCCTGGGCGTGCTCCAGGCTCTCGAGCACAATCACTCCGGCGCCTTCGCCGATCACGAAGCCGTTGCGCTCGGCGTCGAAGGGGCGACTGGCCGTGGTGGGATCGTCGTTGCGGAAGGACAGGGCCTTAGCACTGGCAAATCCCGCCACCCCCAAAGGGGTAATGGCCGATTCAGCGCCACCAGCGACCATCACGTCAGCCAGGCCCAGCTGGATCAGCCGGTAGGCATCACCGATGGCATTGGAGCCTGCGGCGCAGGCGGTGGCCACCGCGCTGCTGGGTCCCTTGGCGCCAAGGGCAATGGCCGTCAGGCCAGTCGCCATATTGGGGATCATCATCGGCACGCAGAACGGACTCACCCGATCGGGGCCCCGATCTTTGAGCACGTGGGCCTGGGTTTCCATCATCAGCAGGCCGCCAACGCCGGAGCCAATGGCTGTGCCCACCCGGTGTTGGTTGGACTCATCAATGGTGAGGCCCGCATGGGCGACGGCTTGCTTGGCGGCGATTACCCCAAACTGGCAAAAACGATCCCAGCGCTTGGATTCCTTTGGCTCTAGCCAGCCGGAGGGATCAAAATTTTTAACTTCAGCTGCGAAGCGACAGGCATGACGACTGGCATCAAAAAGAGTGATGCCCGCCACGCCGTTGCGCGCCGTGCTCAGACCCTCCCAGTAGCTGGAGACGTCGTTACCGATCGGTGTGATCGCGCCGAGACCGGTGACGACGACGCGCTGGAGACCCTGCACCATGGGGTGGCTCAGGCCTGCTTGTCCTGAATGAACTTGACGGCATCGCCAACGGTGGTGATGCCTTCTGCAGCTTCGTCAGGGATTTCGATGTCAAAGGCTTCTTCCAGAGCCATTACCAACTCGACGGTGTCGAGGGAATCGGCACCCAGATCATTCTGAAAGTTTGATTCGGGCTTCACTTCCCCAGCGTCAACGCTGAGCTGCTCGGCAACGATCGAGCGCACTTTCTCGTAGATCGCTTCCTGGGACATGGCCGCTGTGAGAGTCGATGCACTCTACGGGTCACCCCGCTGGGCTCCCCCCGGCGTATGAACAAGGGTGACGGGCTGCGGGCTCCTTTGCTGCGGGTCCGGAGGCTGTGGGTACGTTGGGTTCCACGCCGTTTGTTCCCGGCTCAGGCCCATGTCCCACGCCGTCAAGATTTACGACACCTGCATCGGTTGCACCCAATGTGTGCGTGCCTGCCCACTCGACGTGCTCGAGATGGTGCCCTGGGATGGCTGCAAAGCCGGCCAGATCGCATCCTCTCCCCGCACGGAAGATTGCGTCGGTTGTAAGCGCTGTGAAACCGCTTGCCCCACCGACTTCCTCAGCATTCGCGTTTACTTGGGCGACGAAACCAGTCGCTCGATGGGCTTGTCCTACTGAAGATCATTGGCGCTAATGCCAATAAGCTCAAGCCCGGCCCTTCGCCGGGCTTTTTTGTTGCGCTCCTCGCTGGCCCAGGCCTATGTGCGGCATCGTTGCCCTGATTGGATCGCGGGAGGCGGCTCCCCAACTGCTGGAGGGGCTGCGCCAGCTGGAATATCGCGGCTACGACTCCGCCGGTATTGCCACGGTTGATGGGGCTGGCCTCCATTGCCTCAAGGCGGAGGGCAAACTTGTCAATCTCACTACCCGCTTTGAGGCCCAGGGAGCCCCGGGCCAGTGCGGCATCGGCCATACCCGCTGGGCTACCCACGGCAAGCCGGAGGAGCGCAACGCCCACCCCCACCTCGATGGCTCTGGCTGTTTGGCGGTGGTGCAAAACGGCATCATCGAGAACTACCGCGGCTTGAGGGAGGAGCTGCAGTCGCAAGGGGTGCTGTTCCGCTCCGAGACCGATACGGAGGTAATTCCCCACCTGCTGGCTCGGGAGCTGGAGCGCCGCCGGGCGGCAGGTGAGCAGGCTTCAGCGGCGCTGCTACTGGCTGCTTTGCAGTCGGTGTTGCCGTTGCTGCAGGGGGCCTATGCCCTGGCGGTGGTGTGGGCAGAAGTCCCTGGCGCCTTAGTGGTGGCCCGTAAGGCTGCGCCCCTGCTGATCGGCCTGGGGGAGGGGGAGTTTCTTTGCGCCAGCGACACCCCGGCCCTGGCGGGCTTTACCCGCACGATTTTGCCGATGGAAGACGGCGAGGTGGCCCTGCTCACCCCGCTGGGCATCGAGCTTTATGACGCTGTGGGCCAGCGGGTTCAGCGCAGCCCCAGCCTGCTTAGCGGCACCGAGCACGTGGCGGATAAGCGCAGCTTTCGCCATTTCATGCTCAAGGAGATCCACGAGCAGCCTGAAACGGCCGCCCTTTGGGTGGCTCGGCACCTGCCAGAGGTTGTGGAAGGGGAGGCGACTCCATTGGTGGCACTACCTCTGGCGGCGGAGGTGTTTGAGGGTGTGGAGCGGATCCAGATCCTGGCCTGCGGCACCAGCCGCCACGCCGCCCAGGTGGGCGCCTATCTGCTGGAGCAGCTGGCCGGGATCCCCACAAGCGTTTTTTATGCCAGTGAATTTCGTTATGCGCCACCGCCGCTGAGCCCCCACACGCTCACTATCGGCGTGACCCAGTCGGGGGAAACCGCCGACACCCTGGCGGCCCTTGCAATGGAGCAGGAGCGTCGCCGGCTGGTGGCCGATCCGGCCTACCGGCCGCGGCTGCTGGGCATCACCAACCGGGCCGAGAGCTCCCTGGCCCGGATGGTGGACCACATCCTTGATATTGGCGCCGGCATTGAGGTGGGGGTTGCGGCCACCAAGACCTTCCTTGGCCAACTGCTGGCTTTCTATGGGTTGTCCCTGGCATTTGCGGAGCGGCGAGTGGGCCAGCGGCAGGGTGGCGTTAGCTCGGGCCGCAGCCGCGAGGAGCTCAAGGCGCTGGTGGCCCAGTTGCGCCAGTTGCCCCAGCAGCTGGAGGCCCTGGTGGCAGACCACGACCAGCGCTGCGCTTCCCTGGCCCACCGCTTTGAGGGCACTCAGGATGTGATCTTTCTGGGCCGTGGCATCAACTACCCGATTGCCTTGGAGGGTGCGCTCAAGCTCAAGGAGATCAGCTACATCCACGCCGAGGGCTATCCGGCCGGCGAGATGAAGCATGGGCCGATCGCCCTGCTTGATGCCAAGGTGCCTGTGGTGTCAATCGCCATGCCAGGTGCGGTGTTCGACAAGGTGCTCAGCAATGCCCAGGAGGCCAAGGCCCGCGATGCCCAGCTGATCGGTGTGGCACCCGAATGCCCAGACGCTGAGTTGTTTGATGTCTTGCTGCCGGTGCCGGCGGTGGACGAGCTACTAAGCCCGCTTCTAACGGTGATTCCCATGCAGCTGCTCAGCTATCACATCGCCGCCCACCGGGGCCTGGATGTGGACCAACCCCGCAACTTGGCCAAGAGCGTCACTGTGGAGTGAGTGTCGGAGTGAGGGTTGGAGCGGGGCTGGCGTCGCTGCGTCCGTAGCGATCTTCAAAGCGGACAATGTCGTCTTCGCCTAGGTAGGGGCCGCTCTGCACCTCGATCAGCTCCACCGGAATCTTGCCCGGGTTGGAGAGGCGGTGGCGGCAACCCAGGGGGATGTAGGTGCTCTGGTTTTCGCCTACCAGCTCCCTGCCACCATCTTTTTCCACTACCGCCGTTCCCTGCACCACGATCCAGTGCTCGGCGCGGTGGTGGTGCATCTGCAGCGACAAGCTGGCACCGGGGTTGACCACGATGCGCTTCACCTGCCAGCGCTCACCCTCGGTGACGCCGTCGTAGGAGCCCCAGGGGCGGTAGATCTTGCGGTGGGCCTTGCTCTCTGGTGCCCCTTCCCTCTCCAGCCGCCCCACTATTGCTTTGACCTCCTGGGCCCGGTCGCGGTGGGCTACCAGCACGACGTCATCGGTTTCCACCACCACCAGATCCTCTACACCGAGCCCCACCACCAGCCGATGCTCGCTGCGTAGATAGCAATTGCTGCTTCCCTCGCTGATCACCCGGCCCCGCAGCACGTTGCCGTCGCTGTCTTGATCGGCGGTTTCCCACAGGGCGCTCCAGCTGCCCACATCACTCCAACCTGCCTCCAGGGGCAACACGGCGCCGCGGTCGGTGCGCTCCATCACCGCCACATCCAGCGCCACGCTGGGGCAGCTGGCAAAGGCCTCCCGCTCCAGCCGCAGAAAGTCGAGATCGGCGCTGTCGTGCTCTAGCGAGGAGCGGCAGGCGCTCACAACCTCAGGTGCCAGCCGCTCCAATTCGGCCAGGATCGCGCTGGCCTTGAACAGGAACATGCCGCTGTTCCAGGTGAAGCGCCCCGTCGCAAGAAATTGCTCCGCGGTGGCCCGATCCGGCTTCTCCACAAACCGGGCGATTGGTACCGGTTCGTTGGCACCGAGCAGCGACTGGGCGGCTTCGATGTAGCCGTAGCCGGTTTCTGGCGCCGTGGGCACGATTCCAAACGTCACCAGCTGGCCGGCTTCAGCTGCTGCCATCCCCGCAGTCACCGTGGCGCGGAAGGTGGCGGCATCACGGATCACGTGGTCTGCCGCCAGCACCAGCAGCAGGGGATCTTCCCCATGGGCGGTGGCCTGCAGCGCTGCTACCGCCACCGCCGGAGCGGTATTGCGGCCGACCGGCTCCAGCAGGATCGCTTGGGGCTCCACGCCGATCTGGCGCAATTGCTCGGCCACGATGAAGCGGTGGTCTTCATTGCAGATCAGCAGAGGAGCCCCTAAACCCGGCAAACCCGCCAGGCGCTGCTGGGTCTGCTGCAGCAGGGTGTCTTCTCCCGTGCTTGCCAGGGGCCAATACTGCTTGGGGTAACTAGCTCTCGACAGCGGCCACAGCCGCGTGCCCGTGCCGCCGCACAGGATCACCGGCACAAGTGCACTGCTTGGGGAGCTAGGGCTATTTGCCATGGACCGGACTGGGTTGAACCCATTCAAGGTCACCTTTGGCTAACCAGCAAACGGCAGCCTTCTAAGAGTCGCCTAAAGCTCCAGCAGCCCGGGGGGCGGGGTGATGCCGATCCAGCCTTCCTCGAGATGGACTTCTGGCACGATCGCAGTCACGAAGGGGATAAGCAGTCGCCGCGGGCCATCGGGGGTTTCCTGCTCTACCTCCAGCAGGTCGTTGCCAGCGTGGATCAGATCGCGAACCTTGCCAATGGGCCTTTGATCCTCCAGCAGCCGCACTTCGGTGCCCACCAGGTCGAGCAGGTGAAATTCACCTTTGGCCAGCTTGGGGCGGTCGGCTAGGGGTACCAGCAACTGGTCACCCACCAGGGCTTCGGCCGCTTCCCGGCTGTCGATGGCGGCGAGTCGCACCACAAACAGTTCCTTGCCTGGCAGTTGCCTGCCGCTCAGCAGCTCCACTTGCCGCGGCGCCTCTTCCCGCCGCTGCAACCAGCGCCGGCCTGCCCGGGTGAATCGCTCCGGGAAATCGCTCATGGGCAGCACCCTCAGCTCGCCCTGGAGCCCTTGGGCTGACACCACTTTGCCGACCACAAGTAGATCGTCGGGGGCAGGAGTGGCGATCTGGCTGCTGCTGGTTTGATCGGCCATGGCCAGCTACTTCCCGCGTCACCCGATAATGGCCCTACGCCTCGCTCAAATCATGGCCGACCTGCCGATCCTGCCGGGCTCCACCGTGGTGGTGCGTGACGGCCGCTCGATTTACAACGGCTACCGGGGCTTCGTGCAACGGATCAGCGGTCAGCAGGCCGCCGTGCTGTTTGAGGGCGGCAACTGGGACAAGCTCGTCACCATGCCGCTCAAGCTCCTGGAGCAGGCTTGATCACAGCGAGGGCGGCCCGGGCTGCCTCCTGTTCGGCGCTGCGCCTTGAAGGCCCCCAGCCGGTATGGCTTGCCTGGCCCGCAATCGCCACGCTGCAATAAAAGCGGCGCGGGTCAGCGTGGACTTGGCTGCGCTCCTGGCAGTCGTAGTGCGGCAGGCCCAGCCCGGCCGCCTGGGTCCACTCCTGCAGGGCCGACTTCCAGTTGTGGCGGTCTGGATCGGCCAGTAATTCGCTGCTGCTGCGCTGCCAGTAGGGAGAGAGCCAGCGGTGCACCGGCTCCAGTCCGCCCTGGCCGGCGCCCCAGGCTTCATAGAGGCCACCTAGCAGGGCTTCACAGCATTCCGCCCGCACCGTGGCCCGTCCGGCCTGATCACCACTGGCCATTGGGCCTAGGTGCAGCACTGATTCGATCTTGCAGTGCTCGCCCAGTTCTGCCAGCCAGCGGTCGCTTACCAATTGGGCTCGCAGGGCAGAGCAGCGCCCCACGCTCAGGTTTGGATAGTGCCGTTGTAGAAACTCCGCTGCGGCTAGGCGCAGCACGGCGTCGCCAAGGAATTCCAGGCGCTCGTGGTTGCGGGCCAGACCCGCTGAGGTGTGGCTGAGAGCCTCCTCTATGGGGGCAAGGTCACGGTCGCCAACCTCCAGGCCCAGGGAGCGCAGGAAGGCAACCAGCTGCTGGTGGCGTTCGGGCCGCATGGGCTGGCGGGAAAAAAGGGGTGAAAGCAGGACGTAAGCCGGGTTCTGTTCTCCCACCAGCGAGCCGGTGGGGGGTGATCATCTGTCTGGGACCGCCGTTGCCGGCGGCCTCGAGCGGCGCACTTGAAACGGGACGGGTGTCATGGCCAACCGTTGTCCCTGGGCCTTGCTCCTAGCTGGGGTTTACCTAGCCAGCACCTCTCGATGCTGCTGGTGCGCTCTTACCGCACCCTTGCACCCTTACCTGTGCGGAGGGCGAGCCCCCTGCCATCGGCGGTGTGTTTCTGTGGCACTGTCCTCACGGTCACCCGCACTGGGCGTTACCCAGCAAGCCTGGCCATTGGGGAGCCCGGACTTTCCTCAACCAAGGGCTCCAGCTTCCTCCGTGGAGGTGCCGCAGCCCTGATCGCGATCACCTCGCCTGCTTTCGCATTCCATAATGCCGACACGGACGTCTTGCGGGATGGCCGGGATGGGGCTGTAGCTCAGCCGGATAGAGCGACGGTTTCCTAAACCGTAGGTCGTGGGTTCGAGTCCCGCCAGCCCCGTTCTTTAAAAGCCCAGTCACGCGATGAAGCTTCGCCAATCCAGCCTTCACGGCTAGGGGTAGCGAGCGCTACAGGTGGTGCCCTACCCATTCGCAGCACCGGGGCTAGCGTGGTCCCAGTCGTTTGACCGCGATGACCCAGCTTCACGATCTGCGTCTGCGTCTGCTGGTGCAGCAGGAGAGCGAACGCATCGCCGATAGCCAGCCCGACGAGCTCGACCTTTCGGTGGTTCAAGCCCGCTGCCTTTGTTGGCTGGCCCTGCTAGCTGAGGCTCACGAGGAGCAGGCCACCGACGCTGAGCGCAGTGGTGATACCGAGCAAGCCATGGGCTGGTTTGCCGATTCGATGCGGCTGCGCGACGTAATCAACGTGGTGACCTCGATCGAGATCCCCTTGGCGGCGTGAGTGCCATGATGGAGATTGAGATCCAAAGGGAGTGCGGTGCCAGAAGAGCCCTGCCAATGCCCTGATTGCCAGCGGTTCTATCGGGAACATGACCGATTGATCCGTGAAAACCCCACCCTGCGTCAGCAGCAGGAGCTTAATTGGGCTGCGCTGCAATCTTTTCGCACCCTGGCAGGCCGGGTGATGGAAGAGTTGCAGAAGCAGCAGGAGGCAACTGAAGCTGCCGCCAGTCCGGCCAATGCCGCTCCTGGCGGCCAAGGGGCAGGTACAGGGGCTGTTGAGGATGAGGGCGCTGAGCCCGATGCCTTCCAGCAGGCCATGGCGGACCTGGAAAACATCAATGCCCACCTCTTCTCCATTGAGGCGCTGATGGAGCGCATCTTTGACGTGCGGGTGCCCGACGAGGTGGAGCAAAAGTTTCGGGAAGTGGCCGGTGAGCTGGCCCCTGATCCGCTTAATGCCGATCGCCTAAGGCTGAATCGGCTGCTCCACCAAACTCCAGACCTGCCCGGTTAAGCCATCTCCCTGCTCAGTCCAGCTCGCAGGTGATCGTGACCGGGAAGCTTTCGGCTTTCCAGATCCGCTCTGCGTAGTCGCGGATTGAGCGATCTGAAGAGAAGAAGCCACTGCGGGCTGAATTCAGCAACGACATGCGGTTCCAGCGACCCCTGTCGGCCCAGGCCAGGTCGACCTCGGACTGGGCCCGCAGATAGTCGTTGAAGTCGGCCAGCACGAAGAAGGGATCCCGGCCGGTGAGGTTTTGCAGCAGCGGCCTAAATAGGTCGCCATCCCCATTGCTGAAGTGGCCCTGCTCCACCAGTCGCAGGATCTCGGCCAACTCGGGCATTCCCCCGATCAGCTCCCAGGGGCGATAACCCGACTGGGACAGCTCGGAGATCTCCTCAGCGGTCTTGCCAAACAGGAAGAAGTTCTCGGCACCCACCTGTTCGCGGATTTCCACGTTGGCGCCATCGAGAGTGCCGATGGTCAGCGCCCCATTCATGGCGAACTTCATGTTGCCGGTGCCGGAGGCTTCCTTGCCGGCGGTGGAGATCTGCTCCGAGAGGTCGGAGGCGGGATAAACCCGCTCACCCAGCTTGACGTTGTAATCGGCCAGGAAGATCACCCGCAGCCGGCCCTCCATGTCGGGGTCTGCGTTGATCGTTTCGGCGATGCCGTTGATGAAGCGGATGATCAGCTTGGCCATGTAGTAGCCGGGAGCCGCCTTGCCGCCGAAGATCACCGTGCGCGGGGCCATACCCTCAGCCTGACCATTCTTGATGCGCAGGTACTGGGCCACCACCTGCAAGGCATTGAGGTGCTGGCGCTTGTATTCGTGGATCCGCTTCACCTGCACATCGAACAGGGAGGTGGGATCGACCAGCACACCCGTGTGGCGATGGATGTAACGACTCAGCTGGCCCTTAACGCCCAGCTTGGTGGCTTCCCAGCGCTCGAGGAAGCTGCTGTCGTCGACGAACTGCTCCAGGCGGCGCAGCTCATCGAGGCGGTTAATCCAGCCGGTGCCAATTGATTCATTCAGCAGGGCTGAGAGCTGGGGATTGGCCAGGGCCACCCAGCGCCTAGGGGTGACCCCGTTGGTGACATTGGTGAATTTCTCGGGCCATAGGGCCGCGAATTCTGGAAACAGCTCGGTTTTGACCAGTTCGCTGTGCAGGGCTGCTACCCCGTTGACGTGGTGGGAAGCAACGGTGGCCAGATTGGCCATACGGACTGCCTTGTCGCCCTCCTCATCGATGATCGAGACCTTGCGCAGGATCTGCTCGTTGCCCGGATATTTCAAACGCACCTGTTGCAAGAAGCGGCGGTTGATTTCGTAGATCAGCTCCAGGTGGCGGGGTAGCAGGGAGCCAAATAGCCCCAAGCCCCACTTCTCGAGGGCTTCAGGCAGCAGGGTGTGATTGGTGTATGAGAGCGCGCGACTGGTGATGTTCCAGGCGACCTCCCAGTCCAGGTGCTTGTCATCGAGTAGCAGGCGCATCAGCTCTGCCACGGCGATGGCCGGATGGGTGTCGTTTAGCTGCACCGCCCAGTGATCGGGGAAATCCGTGATCGGGATGCCGCGGGCATCGAGGTTGCGGATCATGTCCTGCAGGGAGCAGCTCACGAAGAAGTGCTGCTGCTTCAGGCGCAGGCGCCGACCCTCATCTGTGCCGTCGTTGGGATAGAGCACCTTGGAGAGGGTCTCGGAGCCCACCTTTTCCTCTACGGCGCCGTAATAGTCGCCGCTGTTGAAGGCATAGAAGTCAAACGATTCGGCGGCATCGGCTCGCCACAACCGCAGCCGGTCGCAGGTGTTGACCCGGTAGCCCAGGACCGGCACGTCGTGGGGAATGCCGATGGCGTGCTCTGCCGGAATCCAGCGCACCCGATAGGTGCCGTGCTCATCGCGGTAGCTCTCGGTGTGGCCACCGAAGCCCACGAAGCAGGCTTGATCGGGGTGGGGTAGCTCCCAGGGCCAGCCGCTCTTGAGCCACTTATCGGTGATTTCCACCTGCCAGCCATCGCGAATCAGCTGGTCAAAAATGCCGAATTCGTAGCGGATGCCGTAGCCGGTGGCTGGGATTTCCAGCGAGGCCAGCGACTCCAGGAAGCAGGCCGCCAGCCGCCCCAGGCCTCCGTTGCCCAGGCCAGGCTCCTCTTCGACATCGAGGATCTCGTTGATGTCGTTGATGCCGAAACGGCGCAAGGCTTCTGCCGCTTCTTGCTGGATGCCCAGCATCAACAGGTTGTTGCCCAATTGGGGCCCGATCAGAAATTCAGCGGAGAGGTAGGCCACCACCCGAGTCGGGGTGGCACTGAGCGCCTCAATGCCAGCCAGGTATCGGGTCATCAGCCGGTCGCGCACCGCGTAGCTGAGGGCCATGTAGAGGTCGTGGCGGCTGGCCGTGGGGGCGAGCTTGCCGAGCGTGTAAAAAAGGTGTTCGGTCATGCCGTCGAACACGTTTTCCGCGGTCAGGCCACTGCGATCTGGGTCGGCGTAGCAGCCCGGGGTGGGCAGACGCAGGTTGCTGGGTTGGAAGTCGCTCATATGGGTGATTCTCCCGCATGGGCCGCTGCAGACAGTGGGTTCCATCGCCAGTTGGTGACATCCTCCGCATCCATGCCGTGCTCATGGGCGTGGGCCCGATTGGCCAAGATCGCCTCCTTCATGCGCTCTTTGACGTGGGCAGCGCGGGAGCCCAGGCCCGCAACCCGGTCAATCACATCAATAACCAAGTTGAAGCGGTCGATCTGATTGTTCATCGCCAGCTCCAGAGGGGTGTTGATGTTGCCTTTCTCCTTGTATCCGCGCACATGGAAGTTGACGTGGTTGGTGCGGTGGTAGGTGAGTCGGTGGATTAGCCACGGGTAGCCGTGAAAATTGAAGATCACCGGTCGATTCGTGGTGAATAGGCTGTTGAAGTCCCGATCGCTGAGGCCGTGGGGGTGTTCGCTCGGAGTGGTGAGAGCAAATAGCTTCACCACATTGAGCACTCGGATTTTTAAGCTCGGGATTTCATGCCGCAGAATTTCAACTGCGGCAAGTGTTTCCTTAGTAGGGATGTCGCCAGCGCAGGCCATCACCACATCAGGCTCATTTGGTTCAGTGCCGCACTCGTCGTTGCTCGCCCAGCTCCATAGGCCGATGCCCTTGGCCACGTGGGCACGGGCCTGCTCCAGAGTTAGATATTGCAGGTGCTTCTGTTTGTCAGAAACGATGATGTTGCACACATTCGTTTCCTGTAGCGCCTGTTCAGCTACCGCCAGCAGGCTGTTGGCATCGGCCGGCAGGTAGACCCGCACCACCTCGCCACTTTTGTTGCCGGCGAGATCGATGAAGCCAGGATCCTGGTGGGTGAAGCCGTTGTGGTCTTGGCGCCACACGGTGCTGGAGATCAGACAGTTCCAGGGGGAAATCGGCGCGCGCCAGGGGGCGTGGTGAATGCAGGATTCCAGCCACTTGGCGTGTTGGTTGAACATCGAGGCAATCACATGGGCGAAGGCCTCATAGGTGTGGAAAAAACCATGGCGGCCGGTGAGTAGGTAGCCCTCCATCATTCCCACCAAGGTGTGTTCGCTCAACATCTCGACAACGCGGCCGCTGCGGGAGAGTTCGCTGCCGTTGAGGTCTTCCGGCAGAAATTCCTCCATCCAGACCTTTTTACTGATCTCGTAGATGGCTTGCAGCCGGTTGGAGGCGGTTTCATCCGGTCCGAACACGCGCACGGAATCGGGGTTCAGGGCAATGGCATCGCGCAGCAGCTCCCCCAGGGGAGCGGTGTTTTCGGCCTCGTGCTGGCCCGGTTGCTCAACGGGCACGGCATAGGTATGGACCGGCGGCAGATTCAGGCGGCGGCGCAGCAGCCCACCGTTGGCATGGGGGTTGGAGCCCATGCGGCGCTGGCCACTTGGCGAGAGGGCGCGTAGCTCGGGTATCAGGCTGCCCTGCCCATCAAAGAGTTCGCCAGGGCGGTAGCTATGCAGCCAGGCTTCAAGTTGCTCTAGCTGGGCTGGGTCTCGCTTGGGATCGGGCAGGGGCACCTGGTGGCTGCGCCAGAAGCCTTCCAACTTTTTGCCATTCAGCTCCGCCGGCCCTGTCCAGCCCTTAGGTGATCGCAACACGATCATGGGCCAACGGGGCCGGTTGACGTTGCTGGGAACGCCGCTGCGGCGGGCCTCCGCTTGCACCTCTTGGATACGGTTTATGGCGCTGTCCATGGCGGCTGCCATGGCTTGGTGCATCGCCATCGGCTCGCTGCCTTCCACAAACAGGGGCTCCCAGCCGTAGCCCCGCATCAAGCTGGCGAGCTCCTCCCTGGGGATGCGGGCCAGCAGGGTGGGGTTGGCGATTTTGTAGCCGTTGAGGTGCAACACCGGCAGCACGGCGCCGTCGGATGCGGGGTTGAGGAACTTGTTGATGTGCCAGCTGGTGGCCAAGGGCCCGGTTTCCGCTTCGCCATCGCCGACGCAGGCCAGGGCGATCAGGCTGGGGTTGTCGAACACCGCTCCGCAGGCGTGGGAGAGCACGTAGCCCAGCTCGCCGCCCTCGTGGATCGAGCCAGGGGTTTCGGGTGTGCAGTGGCTACCGATGTGGCCGGGGAAGGAAAACTGCTTAAGGAAGCGCTGCATGCCGGCAGCATCCGTCGACTTGTCGGGATAGATCTCGCTGTAGGAGCCGTCGAGGTAGGTGGGCGCCAGCACCCCAGGGGCGCCATGGCCCGGGCCCGACAGATAAATCATGTCGAGGTCGTGGGACCGGATCACTCGGTTGGCATGGGCCCAGATAAAGGATTGACCCGGGCTCGAGCCCCAATGCCCCAGCAGCCGACTTTTGATATGGGCAGGTTGCAGCGGTTCGCTCAGCAGGGGGTTGTCCTGCAGGTAGATCATCCCCACCGCTAAATAGTTGGCGGCCCGCCACCAGGCATCAAGACGCTGCAGTTGCTCTGCCATTACTCGCGTCATCTACTCGTTATTCAAACCGTAGCCACGGTTGCCAAAGCCCAACCACACGGCCTGATAGTGATCAGGGTCCAAACACTGTGGCGCGGGCGGCTTTATGGTCGCGCCTCTCACTACCGCGAACTCACCGATCCATGGTTCTGCCAGCGCTTTTGCTTGAAATCGGCAGTCACCAAGCCGAAGTTGCTGAAACCTTGATTTCGGTGGGGGAGTTTCTAGTGATCTTCGTGGCGGCCAGGCTGCTGGCGGAGCTGATGGTGCGAGTGCAGTTGCCCACGATCCTGGGGGAGCTGGTAGCTGGCGTTCTGATTGGCGTTTCCGGTCTGCATTTGATCGTGCCGCCCGAAACCCAGGTCCAACTCAGCAGTTGGGGCTTGGGCTTGCTCAGCTCTCTGGCCGATCTCTCACCGGAAAAGGTGCAGGAGATCTACGCCGAGACCTTCCCGAATCTGCAGGCGGTCTCCCAGATCGGCCTGTTTGCCCTGTTGTTTCTCACCGGACTGGAAAGCGAGCTCGAGGAGCTGGTAGCGGTGGGTGCCCAGGCCACCACCGTTGCCGTAACCGGGGTGGTGCTTCCCTTTGCCCTGGGCACTGCGGGCCTTTATTACATCTTCCATGTGCCCCTGATTCCGGCGATCTTCGCCGGTGCGGCGATGACGGCCACCAGCATCGGCATCACCGCCAGTGTGTTTGGTGAGTTGAAGTTTCTGCGCACTCGCGAGGGTCAGACGGTGATCGGCGCGGCCGTACTCGATGACATTCTTGGCATCGTGATCCTTGCGGTGGTGGTGAGCCTGGCTGGCGGCGAGGGCTTCACCGTGGGTCCGATCCTGAAGTTGGTTGCGGCGGCAGCGGTGTTTGTGGCGGCGGCCCTGTTCCTGAGCCGCACTGCTGCTCCTGGGTTCGACTGGCTGCTCGATCAGCTCAAGGCCCCTGGCGAAGTGGTGGTGGCGGCTTTCGTGGTGTTGTCGCTCTGCTGTTTTGTGGCCCAGGCGATCGGCCTGGAAGCGGCTCTTGGCGCTTTCGCTGCAGGCTTGATTCTCAGCTCTTCTAAGCACACCCATGCGATCCAGGACACCGTTAAGCCCCTAGTTGCCCTGTTTGCCACGATCTTCTTTGTGCTGATTGGCACGGGCATGGATCTGTCGGTGCTCAATCCGCTGAACCCTGAAAACCGGGAGGGATTGATCGTGGCGGCCTTCCTGCTCACTGTGGCGATTGCCGGCAAGGTGGCAACCGGCTGGAGCTATTTCAGCAAGGAGAAAACCAACCGGTTGGTGGTTGGTTTGGGGATGATGCCCCGGGGCGAGGTGGGCTTGATTTTTCTTGGTCTGGGTACCCAGGCTGGGCTGCTTACCAAGCCGCTGGAGGCCGCAATCTTGCTGATGGTGATCGGCACCACCTTCCTGGCGCCGATCCTGCTCAGACTGGTGCTGGGTGGCAGCGCTGGAGGTCCGGATCTTGATCCACTTGCCGAAATTCCAACCTGAGCGCTGGGGGCTGAGTTGGGGGGGCTGGCTAGACAACCGCCACGGTGAGTGGTGGCTGCTGGCCCAGCTGGCCCTGATTGCCGCCCACCTGCTGCCGCCCTGGCCTGCCCCCGGCGCCTGGGGTTATGCCTGGCCCCTGCCGCTGGCCTTAGCCGGTGCCATTTTGCTGATGCTGGGTCTGGTGTTGGCGGTCCAGGCGTTCTGGGGGCTGGGTTCCAGCCTTACGCCCCTGCCTGATCCGATTCCTGGCGCCCCATTAGTGACAAGCGGGGCCTATGGCCGTTGCCGTCACCCCCTCTATCAAGCGGTGCTGCTTTGTTCCCTGGGGGTGAGTTTGGCCCTGGGCAGCCTGCTGCATCTGGCCCTGCTGCTGGCCCTGGTGGCAGTGCTGGGCGGTAAGGCGCGCCGCGAGGAGCGGGCCCTTGAGCTTGCCTATCCCGATTACGCCGCCTACAGGGCCCGCACACCGGCAATCATTCCCCGTCTTCCCTGGCTCGACTGGCGAGCGCTGTGAACAGCCCCCAGCCTGCGGCGATCAGGCCGAGGCTGCTGGCCCAGTCGGGGCCTAGGGCCCAGCTCAGGCTCAGGTCGGCCAGCACCCCGATGGCCAGGGCCAGCAGCAAGCTGCTAACCACCAGCATCACCTGCTGGACAGGGCTCGGCAGGGAGCCCGCGGCCAGGGCTTCCTCCAGGCGCCCCAGGGGGCCGCTCAAGGGGAGGTATAGGGCCAGGGCCCACAGGGCGATCCCCGGCAGGAAGGGGCTCCAGTCAGGGCTGGTGAGGGGCAATGGCGCGCCGCGGATCTCCCTAGCATCGACCACCCTGGACGCATCAAGGTGGCTTCCGTGTCTGCACCCCAGCTCTGGAGCTACGCCGGCCATCCAGTGCACGCCATCGCAGCGGCGCCGGCTGAGCCCGAGGGCCCCGCGATCTTGCTGGTGCATGGCTTTGGTGCTTCCACGGACCACTGGCGCCACAACATTCCCGAGCTGGCCCAGCGCCATGAGGTGCACGCCATCGACCTGCTGGGCTTCGGTCGCAGTGCCAAGCCGGCCGAGCTTGCCTACGGCGGCCCCCTCTGGCGCGACCAGCTGGCCGCGTATGTGCACGAGCGCATCGGTCGGCCGACGGTGCTGGCGGGCAATTCCCTTGGCGGTTTTTCAGCTTTGGCGGCGGGTGCTGCCCTGGGGGACCAGGCGGCCGGGGTGGTGCTGCTAAATGCGGCAGGGCCGTTCAGCGATGAGCAGGCGCCGCCTAAGGGCTGGGGAGCGATCACCCGCCAGACCATTGCGGGAGCCCTGCTCAAAAGTCCGGTGCTGCAGCGGTTGTTGTTTGAAAATTTGCGCCGGCCGGCCACGATTCGCCGCACCCTCAACCAGGTGTATGTCGACAAGACCAACGTCGATGAAGCCTTGGTTGAGGCGATCCGGCGGCCGTCGCTGGATCCGGGGGCCTTCGGTGTTTTCCGCACCGTGTTTGATATTCCCCGCGGCCAGCCCCTCGATGAGTTGTTTGCCCAGCTGACATGTCCCTTGCTCTTGCTCTGGGGCATCCGGGACCCCTGGATCAATCCCGTGGGCCGGCGGGCTGCCTTCCAGCGCCATGCCCCTGCATGCACCAGGGAGGTGGTGCTCGAGGCGGGTCACTGTCCCCATGACGAGGTGCCAGATCAGGTGAATGCTGCCCTGCTCGACTGGATCGCCGGCCTCAGCTCCGGGGCGGCTTCACACCCGGCAGACCCACTCCCGGCAGACGACCGCGCGACAGTTGCTGCTTCGGGTCAAACTGCCGTTTGATCGCTTCGATCATGGGCCGCGATGGGGCATCCAGCCAGGCCGGCAGTTTGCTGCTGGTGGGCTGGCGCAGCACCGTCAGGTAGCCGCCAACCTGCTGGCAATGGCGCCTGAGCGCGTCCACCTTGTAGGTCGGTAGGGCGGAGCCAGTTGCCCAGGCGATTCCTAGGCCACTGCCAGCCCCTAGGACCACCGGCAAGCCGGCCAGGGCTGGATCGTTGAGCAGGGCAGTCGTCTGGTTGGGGCGCACCGCCAGCCGCAGCAACCAGTCGCTGGACCCAGTTTCAGACCCTTGGCTTTGGCCTACCAGACTTGTGAGTTCGGCGGGTTCAAGAGTTTGGGCCGTGATTGCCAAGGGAGCAGCCTTGGCGGCGATGCAGCCGATCTGCTCATTGAGAGTGAGGGCGTTGATGCTGGCCAGGCTGATCAGCAGTCCGGTGCCGTCTTCTTGGGCGGCAGAGGGGCGCCACCAGTCGATCCGCTCTGGGCTGAGGCTTGAGCCCAGCAGCCAGGAGGCCAGTTGGCCTAGGGCTTCTAGCGGCCCTTCCAGCTTCAGGCCGCGCCGCTGGGGTGGCTCCGGCATGGTGCGCAGAGTGAGGCTGCTGATCAGTCCTAAGGACCCCCAGCTGCCTGTCATCAAGCGCATCAGGTCGTAGCCGGCCACGTTTTTCACCACCTTGCCCCCGGCCCGGGCGCGGGTGCCGTCGCTGCGGATCAATTCCAGCCCAATGATCTGGTCGCGCACGCCCAGATAGCGCTGACGCAGACCGCCGGCCAGGCCTCTTGCCACCAGGCCGCCCAGGCTGCCGCTGGCTTGGCCGTTTGGGCCGCTGCCCCAGGGCCAGTCAAGGGCTAGCCATTGCCTGTGGCGGGCCAGTTCGGCTTGCAATTCGACCAGGGGCGTGCCGGCTAGGGCCGTCACAGTGAAATCGCCAGGGCTGTGCTCCACGATGCCGCTCAGCCGCCTACAGCTAACGGTGGCGCTGGCGCCCATAACTGGCGGCCCCCAGTTGAGTCGGCTGCCCAGGCCGGCGGGTTGCCAGGGCGCAGCCTGCTGGTGCAGCTCGCGCACCAGCTCCTGCAGCTCCCTGGGCTCCGGAGTCATCACGGCACGATGGTGCCATGGCCGCCTCCTTCAAAATCATCGTCATCGACGATGACCCCACCGGCTCCCAGACGGTGCACAGCTGCCCGCTGCTGCTGCGCTGGGATGCCACCACCCTGGCTGCGGGGCTGCGGCACCCTTCGCCGCTGCTGTTTCTGCTGGCTAACACCCGGGCCCTGGCGCCGGAAGCAGCCGCGGAGCGGGTGCGCCAGATCTGCCGGGCCCTGGCCGCGGCCCTGCCCCTGGCAGGCATTGAGCGTTGGTGGCTGGTGAGTCGCGGCGACTCCACCCTGCGGGGTCACTTCCCGTTGGAGGTGGAGGTGATCGCGGCCGAGCTCGGCCCCTTTGCGGCCACCTTGTTGATCCCGGCCTTTTTTGAGGGGGGCCGCACCACCGTGGAGGGGGTGCATCGCTTGCACGGCCAGCCCGTGCACGAAACCGCCTTCGCCCGCGACCGCCTGTTTGGCTACGCCAGTAGCGATCTGCCGGTTTGGGTGGAGGAAAAAAGCGGGGGCCGTATCGCCGCACACCAGGTCCAGCGTCTGACCGGCGCCGAGTTGGATTACGCCGCCGGTGATGGCGGCCAGGCCCTGGCGGAGCGATTGGCGGCCCTAGATGGCGGGCCCGTGGTAGCCGTTGACGGGGAGCGACCGGAGCAACTGGCCGCCCTGGCCCAGGTGGTGCGCCAGGCCTGGCCGCGGGCGGTGCTTTCCCAGTCGGCGGCTAGTTGGATCCAGGCCTTAGCGGCTTTGCCGCCCCAGCCCCTGGCTGGAGCTGCCCTGGCCCGGTTGCGCCGCTCTGAGCCAGGGCTGGTGCTGGTGGGCTCCCACGTGCCTTTGGCTGATGCCCAGCTCACCCAGCTGCTGACGGAGCCCCGCTGCGTGGGGCTGGAGCTGCCTGTCGCCAAGCTGGCGCGGCTGCTGGAAGGCTCCCTGCCGGAGCCCCTGCTGGCTTCCCTGGAGGCCGACTGGCTGGTTCAGTTGCGGAGGGTGCTGGCCCAGGGGCAAACGCCTGTGCTGTACACCAGCCGGGGTGAGCTCCAGTGCTCATCAGTGGCGCAGCGCCGCCGTTTAGGCGACGCTCTGGCGGCGCTGATGGCCCGGCTGGCTGCTGCCCTCGCGCCCCAGCTTGGTTACCTGATCAGCAAGGGGGGCATCACTACCCACACCCTGCTGGCCGATGGTCTGGCTCTGGCGGCGGTCGAGTTGCAAGGCCAGCTGCTGCCGGGGCTTTCCTTGGTGCTGGCTGATCTGCCAGAGCCTCTGCCGGTGCTCACCTTCCCCGGCAACCTCGGTGATGGGGACACGCTGCGGCTGGCATGGCGCTGGATGGAAGGCTTGGAAAGCGCGGATTAACTCGTCTCCTCTGCTAGGGGCCGTCGCTCCGCCAACAGGCAGACGCCGTAGCCCGTGGCCACCAGGGCTAGGGCGGCAAGGCTGCTTAGCCAGTCGTTGGCCGTACTGCCGATCAGGAAGGCCAGGGACACCGCCGTGATCAGTAAGGGGGACACGGGGTAGCCCCAGGTGAGAAAGGGGCGGGGCAGCTCCGGCTCCCGCTGGCGCAGGGTCACCAGGGAGGCAATGCCCGCCAGCGGCAGGCTCACGTAGAGCACGGCGCCCATGGTTAGCAGCCGCTCGAAGGAGCCGGCCAGCACTAGGGCCGCGGCGGCAGTGCTGGTGAGCAGCAGGGCCGCGCTCGGGGTGCCGCCCCCGTTCACTTGGGCAACAAAGCTCGGCAGCAGGCCGTCGCGGCTGAGACCAAACAAAATGCGCGGGGCGGCCATCACCACGGTGTTGATCAGGCCCAGCAGGGAGACCAGCGCTAACGCGGTGATCAGTAGGCCACCCAGCGGCCCAGCCAGGGCGCGTGCGGCGGCGGCGGCCGGCAGGTTTGAGCTGGCCAGCTGGGCGATGGGCAGCACATGCAGCAGGGCCAGGTTGATCAGCAGATAAAGCACCAGCACCGCCAGAACCCCGCCGATCAAGGAGCGGGGTAGATCTCGCCCCGGCTCGCTGAATTCTTCAGCGAAATAAACGGGGCTGGCCCAGCCGTCGTAGGTGGTGATCACTGCCTGTAGGGCCAGCACCACTGCCAGGCTCAGGCTCCGCCAGCTCGCGATCGCCATGGGCGCAGCCGGTGATAGCGCGATAGGGGGCGCCGCCTGGATGGGCAGCAGGAAGCAGGCCGCCACCAGGGCCAGAAAGGCCACCGCCTTGGCGAGGCTGAGTAATTCCTGGCTGGCGCTGCCGGCGCGCAGGCCTCGCAGCTGAATCAGGCTGAACAGGCCGATGGCTAGCAGCGCCAGGATTCGGGCCGTGTAGGGCCCCTGGGGGATCGCGGCGGGCAGCAAGGCCTGGCCGTATTCCCCCACGGTGGTGGCCACCCAGGCCAGGCCGATGCAATGGGCCAGCCAGTCGGTCCAGCCCACCAGAAAGCCCACGCGCTTGCCGAAGGCCCGCTCGGCGTAGACATACCAACCGCCGGCCTTCGGCAAGGCTGCCGCCAATTCGGCTATGCACACCGCCCCCACCAGCGCATAGAGCCCGCCGGCCAGCCAGGCGGTCAGCACCAGCTCCGCTGAGGGCAATTGGGCTGCCACCAGGCCCGGAGTGCGCAGAATGCCGGCCCCGATCGTGCCGCCTACGGCACCGGCCAAGCCAAAACCCACTCCCAGAATGTTTAGTAGTCGGCCTTTAGGGGCCTGGTTGTCTGGCTGCTGCTCGGGGATGGGTTGGCTCAACCGCTGTAGCTCTGCTCCAGCAACTGCATCGGATGCAGCACCCGGATCGGCTGGGGCAGCTCCTGCAGGTGGCGCCGGATCTGCAGGCTGCAGCCGATGTTGGCGCTAACCGCCAGCTCGGCTCCGGTGCCGGCTAGGTCTTTGGCCTTGAGCTGCCCAAGGGCGGCGGCCTCCTCAGGCTGCACCAGGTTGTAGATGCCGGCGCTGCCGCAGCACACTCCCGCTTCAGTCGCTTCGCGCAGCTGGATGTGGGGGATGGCATTGAGCAGGGCCCGGGGCTGGCTGCTGATGCCCTGGCCATGCAGCATGTGGCAGGCGTCGTGATAAGCCAGTCGGAGCGGGCGTTTGGCGCTGGCTGGCTCGCCGTCAGCGTGGGTAAGGGGCTTAAGGGCGGCGAGGAATGGCTGGCTTAGGCCGAGATCGGCGAGAAACTCCTGAATATCCGCGACCGGGGCGGAGAAGCTGCTGCCGGTGAGCCGCCCGTAGGCCTTCATGGTGTGGCCGCAACCGGAAGCTGCCACCAATACGGCGTCGAGAGGCCCGGCCCCGGCGGGCTTGCCTGGGCCCACTACGGCCTCGAAGCTTTGGATCAAGCCGATTGCCAGCTCGTTGGTCTGGCTGAGTTCTCCCTGGTGGTGGGTCACGGCGCCGCAGCAGCCCTGGCTGGGCGGAATCACCACCTCGATGCCGTTGGCGCTCAGCACCTGCACGGCGGCCTGGTTCACGGCTGGATCAAATAGACGCTGGACGCATCCCAGCACCAGCCCTACCCGGGCGCGGCGAGGACCCTGGGCGGGCACTACCAGGGGGAAGTCGTCGCGGAAGCTGGCTGGCGCCAAGGGAGGAAGCAGCTGATCGAGGGCCTCCAGCTGGGGGCCGAATAGGCGGGTGATCCCGCTGCGGCGGGCCAGGGCCTGCAGGGGGGTGCCGGCGTAAAGGCGCAGCGGCGTGAGCAGGGCCCGAAGCCGCACAGGGTAGGGAAGCAGGGCAAACAGCAGCTTGCGAAATGCCTGCTGGGCGGAGCTGCGCAGCTCAGGCGCGTTGAGCTGGGGGCGCGTGGCCTCGATAAGTTGGTCGTAGCGCACCCCTGAGGGACAGGCGGTTACGCAGGCGAGACAGCCCAGGCAACTGTCGAAGTGCTTCGCCACGGTGGCATCGAGGCTCAGTTCACCGTTGGCGATCGCCTTGAGGGTGTAGATGCGGCCCCGGGGTGAATCCATCTCCGTTCCCAGAACCCGGTAGCTGGCGCAGGTGGGCAGGCAGAAGCCGCAGTGCACGCAGGGGTCCGATGGCAGATCAGTCATCGATCCCTAGGTTGGGGCCTTGCTTTGGAACCACAGTCATGAGAGGACTCTTTCGGATCACCGGTCCGCGAGTGAGCCGAAGCGAACGCAATTATCTCATTGGTCTCGGTGCTGGGCTGGCGCTGTTTAGTGCCGGCTATGTGTCTTTCCAGCTGTGGCTGAACTACAGCGCAGATATGCAGCGGGCGATGGCCTGGCTGGGCGGGGCTCAGGACCTGGGCACATCCAAACTGCAGATCCCGATCCTGCGCCAGGCCAGCTTTCCGCGCATTGCCGCCCAGCAGCGCAGCATGGCCACAGCAGTAGACCAGGCGGTAGCGGCCCTGAAGCTCTCCTCGCTGCCGGTGCAAGGGGAGCCGCTGGAGGTGCAGTTCGCTGGCATTGATCTGGCCAGCAACAGCGAGATGGCCAATTATCTGCTGTTGTCTGTGAAGCAGGAGCTGCAGAAAACGAATGCCGCGCGGGTGGTGATCTCCTATCCCAAAACCACCTTCAAGCTCGGCACCTCGACCACGCCAGATGGCATGGCTGGCGAGCTCGATGCAGTTCTGATGCCCTCCAGGGATACGGAGCTGGTCGATCGCAGTCCCGGAGATGCCACCGCCTGGAAGCAATTGCTGCTAAGGGTGCGCGAAGCAGGAGTAGATACCGAAGATCGCAGCATCTACTCCCAGGATTTCTACATCCGTGTGGCGCTATGGAGCTGTGTGTTGATTTTCGTAGTTGGGGCTGTCACTTTCATCTGGATAGAGCGTCTATGGCCCGGAAAGAGCAGGCGCTCCGGCACACTGGCCACCCTGCTGGCGCTGGCGTTCGGCTGGAACGTGGTGATGACCATGTTCATAATGCTGCGCCCCAATCAGAAGCGATACAATGTAATTACCCGCGTTGATCTGAGCGCCTTCGTAAAGCTGAAGAACGGCATCCACCAGGCCAGTGGTCAGGGGCGTCACGAGGTGCTGCTGGGCGTCGACCGCTTTAATCAGCCCGCGGTGCTTGGCGGACCCAAGGTTATGTCCCCAAGTGAGGGCGGGGTGGTGCAGATCATCCCCACCCCAGCTCTAGCCGTCCCCTGAGCGATCGCGGCTCAGAACCTGGCGACGATCGCCTCTGCAAAGCCACTGCAGCTCACCGGCTCCACCGGAGGCTCCATCAGCCGGGCCAGGTCGTAGGTCACCTCGCCATTGGCGATGGCGGCGCTCAGGCCCGCAGTGATTAGGTCGGCGGCCTCCTGCCAGCCCATGAACTCCAGCATCATCACGCCGCTGAGGATCACCGAGCCGGGATTGATGCGATCAAGGCCGGCGTGCTTGGGAGCGGTGCCGTGGGTGGCCTCGAAGATGGCGGCGTTGTCGCCGATGTTGGCGCCGGGGGCCATGCCCAGGCCTCCCACCACGGCTGCGGCCGCATCGGAGATGTAGTCGCCGTTGAGGTTGAGGGTGGCGAGGATCGAGTAGTCCGCGGGGCGAGTCTGGATCTGCTGAAAGATGCTGTCGGCGATGCGGTCGTCGACAAGCACCATCTGCTTCCAGTTACCACCGCCGTGGCTGGCGCCGATGGCATCGAGCACGCCCTGCACCTCGGCATCAATGGCGGCTTTCTTCTCGGGGGTGAGGCTGTCGTAGCCGGGCTCGATCATGCGGGCATTGGCCTCGATGCTTAAGCCGGGATTGCGCTCGACGTTGTCCAGGATCCAGCTCTCCCGCTCAGTGATGCAGACATCGCGGAATTCGGTGGTGGCTAGCTCGTAGCCCCAGTCGCGGAAGGCTCCCTCGGTGAATTTCATGATGTTGCCCTTGTGCACCAGGGTCACGTGGCGCTTGTCGCCCTCCAGGCGCAGGGCGTGCTGGATCGCCTTGCGGATGTGGCGCTGGCTGCCGTGCTTACTCACGGGCTTGATGCCGATGCCGGCGCCCACCGGGATCTGGCGCTGGCCCAGCTTGCCGTTGGCTGGGATCACCACTTCATTGAGGTGCTTGATCAGATCGAGGCACACCGGATCGTTGGCTTCCCACTCGATCCCCATGTAGATGTCTTCGGTGTTTTCGCGATAGACGATCACGTCCAGGTCTTGCGGCCTCTTGTGGGGGCTGGGGGTGCCCTCGTAGTAGCGGCAGGGACGCACGCAGCAGTAGAGATCAAAGATCTGGCGCCGGGCCACGTTGAGCGAGCGGATGCCGCCGCCTATCGGTGTGGTGAGGGGCCCCTT